>NZ_VRVC01000025.1:0-45234 GCF_008040005.1 Methylobacterium sp. WL19 | reverse complement strand
GCGTGTGACCACGACTGACGGCAGGTCTCCTGGCTCGCGGGTCACTGCCCTTCACCGTCTTCCCGAGCGAGGCCGCTCAGTGACGTCGGTGGCGAAGGGCTCGCCGCTTACAGTTGCGGGGGCAGCCGCGGCGTTGAGGCTACCCCCGCACCGCGTTCCCTTTTGATCCTCCGGGGAGGAACCGTCACGGCCGAGCTAACATGCCGACGCCCATGCCCGTCAACGGACCAAGTGCAATGCACGAGGGGTTATGCCCTGCCGGCAACACCTGGGAAGACGGATCGCGCACTCCGTCCGTCAGGTCAGGACCTCGACCTGCTGCGGCGGCAAGCTACGCCACCACGCGTCCGGGGATTGGAAAACCTCGTAGGTGAACCGGAGGACCTCATCCGGCTGGCGATGCGACGGGTCCACGCGACCGCGCTCGTCGTTGCGGGCCTTCAGGACCTCCCACGGCACGTCGAACACCTTCCACGCCACGGTGAGCCCGTGTCGGGCGACGATCCCGAGTTCGCGCTCGAACACGGGTCTGGTGAGATGTGTGTCCGCCATCACCACGCTGAAGCCGCTCGTCAGGGCGGCATCCAGGGCTGCTTCCTTGACCCGGTGCAGGAGGTCCCGGGCCGCATCGTCATGTGAGCCCTGCCTGAGTTCCCAGTAGACCTGCCGGTGCGGCGGCCAGAGGGTCTGCCGGAAGTCGTCGAGGGTGAGGTGAACCCAGCCGGCGAGAGGGTCGAAGCGGCGGGCGTAGGTCGTCTTCCCCGCGCCCGGGCAGCCGATCAGGCCGATCACCCTCTGCGGTGCCCCCGGACGATTCCTGCCGGGCACCGTCCGGGTCACGGTCAGGCCGTCGCCTCCGCATCCTCGTCGTCGCTCGCCGAGCCCTCGATGATCTCGCCCCGTAGGTAACGAGCCTGGGCCTCGGCGACCCGGCGTGCGCCCTGGGCGTGGCGGGTCGACACCGTGCCGCCGGGCGCCTCGGGCCCGCCGCGCTTGATGGCCACGAGTTCCGGATCACCCCAATGGTCGAGCATCGCCTGGAACGCTTCGTAGCGGCCGGCATCGAAGGCAATGCGGTCGCCCATCATGTCCTTGTAGGGGTGCGCCGGGTGCAGGCCTCCGCAGGGGACCCAGCCCGCCGGGATCGGCGTCGTGGCGGCATGGGTCCGACCGCTGCGCAGGAGCTTTGGCAGTACGTGCGTGTGCGGACCCTCGGGGCTGGTGCCGCCGGACCCGGGGATCGGGGCATAGACCTCGACGCGACCGACCCGCGCCAGGAACACCCGGTGCGGGCTCATGGCGACGAGGTGCGGCCCGATGGGGTTGGCGTGGTCGAACAGGGGCATGCCGACGCCGGCCCGCAGCCGCTCGACGGCCTCCGGATCGCGCACCCGCACACAGGCATCCACGGCGAGCAGGCCGAGGCCGAGGTCGAACAGGATGCCGTCGCGATCCTCGACCCGGGCGGCGTTCCGGTCGGGCCCGAGTTCCGTCACCACGGTCCTGCGGTTCATCGTGCATGTCGCTTCCGGCAGGCAGAGGGCGACCGCGTGGTTCCAGCCCGAAGCGACCGCGGTCTCGTAGGCGATTGGCCTCAGGTCGGAACTCGGCGTCAGGGCGATGGCGCCGCGCGCTGTCGCAAGTCCTAGGCGATCGTCAGGGAGGGCCAGGACAGGCTCGTCCGGATCGCGCATGAACTCGGCGATGGCACCGAAGCTGCCGAGGCTCCAGGCCGTGCCCGGATCGGCCAGTGCCTCGCGCAGGAGGGCCACGACAGCATCAGGGCTGGTGGGGGAAGGCTGCATCGATGTCCTCCGGATGTGGCCCTGAACGGTTCCAGGGCAGGATATAGGCGGTTCCGTCCGGTCCGGCCCCACGGCACGCCGTGACGCCGAACGCGTCGGCGAGCAGCCGATCCGTAAGAGCAACGTCCGGGCGTCCGTCGGCGACGAGGCGTCCCGCACCCAGGACCACGATCCGGTCGCAGAACCGTGCGGCGAGGGTCAGATCGTGCAGGACGGCGACGACGCCGGTGCCGGCCAGGGCCACGTTCCGTAACAGCGTCATGGCGTCGAGCTGGTGGGCAGGGTCGAGGGCGGTGATCGGTTCGTCGGCCAAAAGCCACTCCGCTTCGACGGCAAGCGCCCGCGCTAGCAAGACGCGCATCCGCTCGCCCGTGGACAGGGTCGGTTCGGTCCGCTCGGCGAAGCGCGCGACGTCGGTTCGTGCCATCGCTCGGTTTATGGCGGCATGATCTGCCCCATCGAGGCCACCGAACGCGCGTCGATGCGGCAGCCTGCCGAGGGCGACGAGGTCACGCACCTGCATCGGCCAACCGGCCCCCGCGCCCTGGAACAGCACCGCGATGCGCTTGGCGCGCGCGTCGCGGGAGATGCCCTTGAGCGGCATACCGTCGAGATTTACGCGGCCCTTGGTCGGGGCGACCAAGCCCGCGAGGGTGCGCAGGAGGGTGGTCTTGCCAGCGCCGTTCGGACCGACCAGACCGACGAGGGTCCCGCGTTCCAGGGACAGGGTGATATCCGACAGGATGGCACGCCCGCCGAGGCGGACATCGAGGGCTGCGATCGCGAGGCTCATGCGCCGCGTCCTCGCTCACGCAGGAGGAGCACGATCAGAAACGGTGCCCCAACGAGCGCAGTCACCACACCGAGCTTTAGTTCCGGGCGCGTCGCCAGGAGACGAACGCCCAAGTCCGCGGCAAGGACCAGGGCGGCCCCGGCGAGGCCACTCGGCCACAGGCTGGCACTAGGGCGTGCGCCGACCAGTGGTCGCACGAGATGCGGCACCACGAGGCCGACGAAGCCGATGGCGCCGCTCACAGCCACGCCGCTGCCTACGGCCAACGCCGCCCCCGTCACCAGGCGCAGGCGAACCGAGACTAGATGGAAGCCAAGGCTCGTCGCCGTGTCCTCGCCGAGCGTCAGGGCATCCAACGCACGGCCGGTGGACAGCATCAGGCCCCAGCCGACCGCCATCAGCGGCAGGCAGAGCCAGACATGGTCCATGCCGCGGTCGGCGAGCGACCCCATCAGCCAGAACACGATCTCCAGGGCCGCGTAGGGATTGGGCGACAGGTTGAGCGCCAGCGCCGTCATGGCACCCGCGAGGCTCGACAGGGCGACACCGGCGAGGATCAATCCCAGGGTGGTACCGCCGCGGGCGGCGAGGAGGTTGAGGGCGAGCGCTGCCAGCGCAGCGCCGGCGATCCCGCCGAGCGGGAGGGCCAGGGCAAAGGAGGCCGCGAACCCGCCGTAGAACACCACCACGGCTCCGAGGGCCGCCGCCGAGGAGATGCCGAGGATGCCGGGATCGGCGAGCGGGTTGCGAAGGTAGCCCTGCATCGCCGCCCCGGTCAGCCCGAGGCTGAATCCCACGAGGCCCCCGAGCAGGGCGCGGGGTAGCCGCAGTTCCCAGAGCACCAGCGCCGGGAGGGTCGCGCGTCCGGCGATGAGGTCGCCAGCCGCCTCCGGAACGTCGAAGGGGGCATACCCGACCGCGATGGACGCGACCGTCAGGACGAGCACAAGCAGACCGAGTATCCAGACGACCGCGCGGGGTCCGACGACCGCCCGGTCGACCCACATGGGAGGCGGGAGGGGAGCGTTCATCGTGCCGCCCGTTGGTGTGCCGCCGCAGCGAGCAAGGCCACGACCTCGGCGACCTGCGGACCTGGACAGGTCCAGAGCCGGTTCGGGATCGAGACGGTGCGACCCTGCCGGCGTAGCGTGTCGAGGACGGGATGATGCAGCAGGGCATCGGCCAGCGACGGCGCGCCGGGCTCCCCCTCGTCAAGGACGATGAGGTCGGCGTCGGCCAAGGCCGCCGCTTCCAGCGGGACCTGGCCGAAACGGTCGCGACCGAGTTCGGCGGCGACGTTGGCGAGGCCGGCGGCACGGATCACCGCGTCGCCAAGGCTGCCGGGTGCCACCGTGAAGGCGTTCGGACGCATCACGAGGGCCCGCAAGGGTTTGGCCGCCGGCATCACCCGGGCCAGCCGCGCGTCGAGGTCCGCGACCATCACCTCGCCGCGCGCCGGGTGCCCGAGGGCCGCGGCGACGGTCCGGATCTGGGCCCGCACCCCCTCGAAGTCGGTGGGTACGCCGAGTTCGAGAAGGGGGAAGCCGACGCGCTTCAGAAGGCCCACCGTAGTCCGTGTCGTGAAGGCACCGGCGACGACGAGGTCGGGCCGCAGGGCGACGATCTCCTCCGACAGGCCGCGCGTCACCGCGATGCCGGCGGCCTCCCGTGCGACGGTCGAGCCGCGCGGGTCTTGAGCGAGGTAGGTCACGGCGGCGACCTGATCGCGGTCGGCAAGCCGAAGGACGAGCTCGTCCGCGCAGAGGTTCATCGAGACGACGTGCCGGGGTTCCCCGGATGCTGGGGCGGCCATCCTACCGGCAATCGACCAGGTTTGGCTGACCGCCAGCATCACCGTCAGGACCGCGAAGCCGGACCGTCTTGCCATCGGCGGTCTCACAACGCGGTCAGGCGGACGCCGCCGTACACGGCGAGGCCTGCCCCGAGGAAGCCGGTGGGGTTCTCGTAGCGGCGGTCGAACAGGTTATCGACCCGCCCAAACACGCTCACCGTCTCGCTGACGTCGTAGTTCACCGCGAGGTTGACCAGGGTAAAGCCCGGGTTCTTGAGCCGGGCCACCGAGAAGTCGCGGTTGCCGTCGACGAAGTGGCCGAGCACGATCACGGTCCCGCTGACGGTCAGGCCCGGGAGGGGGGTCCAAAAGGCCGTCGCGCTGCCCTTGTGGCGGGGCCGTCGCAGGAGCTCCTGGTTGGTGATCTCGTTCTTGGTCACCGTGTTGGTGTAGTCGATCCGGCCCGTAAGGGTATCGGAGAACCGGACAGCGACGAAGGCTTCCGCCCCGTACGATTCGGCCCGGCCGACGTTCTCGTTCGAAGTGAACGTCGCGTTCGAGGTGATGAGGTTCTTGAAATCGTTAGCGTAGTAGGTCGCTCCGACGAGGACGCGGTCCCCCAGGGGCTGCTCGATGCCGGCGTCGTAGCCGAGGCTCTCCTCCGGCCTGAGGTTCGGGTTGGCGAAGAAGTTTGAGGCCGGGAAGCTCTGGAACAGCTGGCTCAGGGTCGGCGCCTTGAAGCCGGTGCCGACGCTGCCTTTGATCCGGGTCTCGGTGAAGGGCAGGATGTAGCTCGGCGCGACGCGGAAGGTGGTGGCCGGCCCGAAGGCGTCGTTCTCGTCGTGGCGGATGTTGGCAACGAACGACGCCCGCTCGAAGGGCGTCAGCTGCACCTCCCCGTAGCCGGCCGTGTTGCCGTTCCTCGCCCGCAAGTTGCCGGCCCCGAACGGGCTCGGGTCGGTGGTCGACAGGCTCTCGTCGTCACGCTGAGCGCCGAACAGGACGAGGTTGCCGGGCGAGAGCTGGTAGTCCCCGCGGTACTCGTAGCGCGTGCGCTCGCCCAGGCCCGTCGTCGCGTCCGGCGTCGCAAGGGGGTCGAGGGGGCCCTGCTGTCTGTTGAACAAGTTCGAGTAGTTGATCGCAAAGAGGTTGTGGAACCCAGCGAACGGTGTCCACTCGGCCTCGTTGCGGGTGAAGACCTGCTGCACGTCGGCGGCACTCCGGAACGCCGCCGGGAAGGCTGGGAAGGTGCTGTAGTCGGTTCCCGTGAATAGGAGACGGGAATTGATGAAGCGCGTCACCGAGTTGATGCGGAAGGTGTCGGTGAACTGGTAGCCGAACTTCGCCGAGACGGTCTCGTTGTCGTAAAAATTCGGATGGATCGCCCGGCCGAGCGGGACGAGGTTCGGCGGCGTCACCGGCGTCGCGGCCGCACGGAAGTGCTGGATCGAGACCGAATAGTCGAAGCCGTCCTCCGACCCGCTGATCCTGCCGCTTTGGTTGAAGGTACCGAACGAGCCGCCCTCGATCCGCGCGGTGGCCCTGGCCGGTCCCTCGCCACGCTTCGTCGTGAAGGAGACCGCGCCTCCAATGGCGTCGCTGCCATAGAGGCCGCTCTGGGGACCCCTGAGCACCTCGATGCGGGAGAGGTCGTCGGTCAGGAGTTGCCCGAAGTCGAAGGAGCCGTTCGGGTTCGACGGGTCGGTCGCGTCGATGCCGTCGATGAGCACCTTCACGTGGTTCGAGTTCGAGCCGCGAATGAACACCGAGGTCTGACCGCCCGGGCCGCCGGTCTGCACGACGTTGAGGCCCGGTACCTGCTGGAGGGCATCCGGGACGGTGCGGCGCTGCTGGGCCTCCAGGGTGGCGGCGGTGAGCACGGTGACGCTTGATCCGACCTGGTCGACGGGCGTCGGCACGCCGGTGGCGGAGACGGAAAGCTCGGAGAGCGTGACGGCCGCCTCGGCCCCGCGCGGGACATCGGCGAAGGGGGCGGCGGCCTGTTGCGCGAGCACGGGACCGGAAAGGGCGGCGCAGGCGAGCGCGAGCGTGCGCAAGCACGCGGTTCGGGAAGGAAAGGACACGGGACAAGCCTCGGGCGACGTCTGTGGCACGTCACCGCGAACGAGGCCTGGGCGCTTGCCTGCCGTTAGGGCAGCCGGGCGCCTCGACACCCATCAGGACACCCCGCCCGATGCGTTTCGCGTGTGACCACGACTGACGGCAGGTCTCCTGGCTCGCGGGTCACCGCCCTCTCATCGTCTTCCCAGGCCCGAAGACCCAGTGACGTGTTGATGATGGGCTCGCCGCTTACAGTTGCGGGGGCAGCCGCGGCTTCGGGAAGGCCCTTTCGGACCTCATCCTCACCGCGTTCCCTTTTGATCCTCCGGGGAGGAACCGTCGGACATACAGGACCTGAGGGAATGGCCCAGCGTCAATGTCGCTTCGGGGTTTTCCGCCCTGTGTGTTCATAACGTTACAAGTCGGGCCTCGGGGTCGATGGCATTCGGTTCGGACCGCGGCAGTCCCCAGCCCTTCACCAGGCCGTAGACCGCAGGGATTACCACGAGGGTCAGGACGGTCGACGAGACCATGCCGCCGATCATGGGGACCGCGATCCGCTGCATAACCTCAGAGCCCGATCCGGTGCTCCACAGGATCGGCAGGAGCCCGGCCATGATGGCGACCACCGTCATCATCTTCGGACGCACCCGCTCCACCGCGCCGATCATGATGGCCCTCCGCAGGTCGGCACGGGTGAGTGCCCGTCCGGCGCGGTCGCATCCGGCCCGGATCTCGGCCAGCGCATGATCGAGGTAGACCAGCATGATCACCCCGGTCTCGGCCGCGACGCCTGCCAGTGCTATGAAGCCGACGGCCACCGCCACCGACAGGTTGAAGCCCATCCACCACATCAGCCAGACCCCGCCGACGAGCGCGAACGGCAGCGACAGCATCACGATCAGGGTCTCGGTCAGTCGACGGAAGTTGAGGTACAGCAGCAGGAACACGATCAGCAGCGTCAGCGGCACCACGACCTTGAGCCGGGCCGTCGCCCGGTCGAGGTACTCGACCTGACCGCTCCACTGCACGAGGGTACCCTGCGGCAGGCTCACCTCTTTGGCGACCGCCGCCCGCGCCTCGGCGACGTAGCCCCCGAGGTCGCGACCGGCGACGTCGACGTAGATGAAGACCGCGAGTTGCCCGTTCTCGGTCCGGATCTGGGTCGGGCCACGGTTCAACTGAACCTTGGCGACCTCACCGAGCGGTACCGTGCCCCCACCCGGGATCGGCACCTGAACCTCGGAGGCGATGGAGCGCGGGTCGGAGCGGAAGGCGCGCGGGTAGCGTACGTTGACGGTGTAGCGCTCGCGGCCCTCGACGGTGTTGGTGACGCTCTCGCCGCCGAGCGCCATCCCGATCACGTCCTGCACGTCGCCGACGGTCAGCCCGTACCGGCCCAGCGCCTCGCGGTCGGGGGTGATGTCGAGGAAGTAGCCGCCCTGCACCCGTTCGGCGTAGGCGCTCGACGTGCCCGGCACCGCCTTCACCACCGCCTCGACCTGGCGGGCGACCTTCTCCATCTCGGAAAGGTCCGTCCCCAGCACCTTGATCCCGACCGGCGTACGGATGCCGGTCGAGAGCATGTCGATGCGGGCGCGGATCGGCTGGGTCCAGGCATTCGAGACCCCGGGGAACTGGAGCGCGGCGTCCATCTCGGCCTTCAGGCTCGCCGTCGTGACCCCGGGTCGCCACTCCGCCTTCGGCTTCAGGTTGACGATGGTCTCGAACATCTCGGACGGCGCCGGGTCGGTCGCGGTGTTGGCCCGACCGGCCTTGCCGTAGACCGAGGCGACCTCGGGGAACGACTTGATGATCCTGTCCTGGGTGGCGAGCAGGTCCCCGGCCTTGGTCACCGAGATGCCCGGCAGCGTGGTCGGCATGTACATCAAGGTGCCCTCGTCGAGGTCGGGCATGAACTCGGAGCCGAGCCGGCTCGCCGGCCATGCCGTCGCCGCCAGGACGACGAGGGCCAACAGGATGGTGAGCACCCGCGCCCGCAGGACGCCTGCGATGAGCGGTCGGTAGATCCAGATCAGGAGTCTGTTCACCGGATTGCGGTGCTCCGGAATGATCCGGCCCCGGACGAATAAAGCCATCAACGCCGGGACGAGTGTCAGGGACAGCACCGCCGCCGCGGCCATGGCGAAGGTCTTGGTGAAGGCCAGCGGACCGAACAGGCGGCCCTCCTGGCTCTCTAGCGTGAAGATCGGCAGGAAGCTCACGGTGATGATGAGGAGCGAGAAGAACAGCGACGGCCCGACCTCGCTTGCGGCCTCGATCAGGATCTCGACCCGGCGCTTGCCGGGGTCCGCCCGCTCCAGGTGCTTGTGGGCGTTCTCGATCATCACGATGGCGGCGTCGATCATGGCGCCCACCGCGATGGCGATGCCGCCCAGGCTCATGATGTTGGCCCCGAGCCCGAGGGCCTTCATGCCCGCGAACGCCATGAGGATGCCGACCGGCAGCATCAGGATCGCCACCAGCGCGCTGCGGACGTGGAGCAGGAACACGACGCAGACGAGGGCTACGATGACGCTTTCCTCGATCAGCGTGCCCTTGAGGGTCTCGATGGCCGCCTCGATGAGGTGCGAGCGGTCGTAGACCGGAAGGATCTCCGTGCCCTCGGGCAGGCTGGCGGCGACATCGGAAAGCCGGGCCTTCACGTTCTCGATGACGTTCAGGGCGTTGGCACCGAACCGTTGCAGGACGATCCCGCCGGCGACCTCGCCGTCGCCGTTCATCTCGGTGATCCCGCGGCGCTCGTCGGGACCGAGCTCGACCCGAGCCACGTCCTTCACCCGCAGGGGTGTGCCCGCCTCCGTCCTCAGGACGATGCTCTCGATGTCGGCGACGCTCTTGAGGTAGCCGCGGCCACGGACGACGAACTCGAACTCGGAGAGCTCGACGGTACGGCCGCCGACGTCGGCGTTGCTCGACCGGATCGCCTCCCGGAGCTTGGACAGGGTGATGCCCTGTGCCCGCAACCGGTTCGGATCGACGACCACGTTGTACTGCTTCACGAAGCCGCCGACGCCGGCGACCTCCGCCACGCCCTCGGCCCGCGACGCCCCGAAGCGGACGACCCAGTCCTGCAGCGACCGGAGCTCGGCCAGCGTGCGCTCCTTGGCGACCACGACGTACTGGTAGACCCAGCCGACCCCGGTCGCGTCGGGTCCCAGGGTCGGGGTGACGCCGGCCGGCAGGCGTTTGGCCACGGTGTTCAGGTATTCGAGCACCCGGCTCCGGGCCCAGTACGGGTCGGTGCCGTCCTCGAAGATGACGTAGACGAACGACACCCCGAAGAACGAGAAGCCGCGCACGACTTTCGACCGGGGCACCGTCAGCATCGCGGTGGTCAGGGGGTAGGTGACCTGGTCCTCGATGACCTGGGGCGCCTGCCCGGGGTACTCGGTGTAGACGATGGTCTGGACGTCCGAGAGGTCCGGGATCGCGTCGAGCGGCAGGGTCCTCAGGGCGTAGAGCCCGGCTCCCACCGCGAAGACGGTCCCGATCAGCACCAGCACCAGATTCCGGGCCGACCAGGCGATGAGGCGGGCGATCATGGCGCCTTCCCCTCGGCGGCGGCCTGCGGCCCGGGATCGGGCTTGGGTTCCGAGAGCCCCTGCAGCGCCGCCTTCAGGTTGCTCTCGGCATCGATGAGGAAGTTGGCCGAGGTCACCACGCGGTCGCCGGCGACGATGCCGTCGCGGATCTCGACGTAGCCGTCGCCGCGGGTGCCGAGCCTGACCGGCCGCGGTTCGAAGCGACCCTCTCCCCTGTCCAGCAGGACGATCTGCCTGGTGCCGGTGTCGATGACCGCGTCGTCGGGCACCGCCACCACCGGCCTGTCGCTGCCGGTGGCGATCGTCACGTCGGCGAACATCCCCGGGCGCAGGTCGCCGTTCGGGTTGGGCAGCTCGATGCGCAGGCGGGCGGTCCGGGTCCCCATGGCGAGGTGCGGGTAGATCCGGGTCACCGCGCCGGTGAAGACGCGGTCCGGGAACGTCCGGGCGCGCACGGTCGCCGTCTGGCCCTCCGCCACGGCAGCCAGGTCGCGTTCGGTGACGTCGGCCAGGACCCAGACCCTGGAATGGTCGACGAGCTTGAACAGGGTGTCGCCGGACTTGGCGCGCATGCCGTCCGAGACGTTGCGCTCGACCACGACCCCGTCGCGGGGCGCCGACCACGTGATGGTGGAGGGCACCTTCCTGGTGCGCTCGATCTCGTCGATGACCTCGGGTGGGATGCCGAGGTTCTCCAGGCGGCGCCGGGCGCCCTCGTAGCCGATGCCGGTGAGGTACTGCGCGGCGGCCGCGTTCATCTCCGGCGAGAATAGGCGCAGGAGTGGCTGACCCTTGCGGACGTGGTCGCCGGTGGTGACGGCCTCAACCTTCTCGATGAACGCGTCGGTGCGCATCGCGATGACCGAGATCCGGCGCTCGTCCTCCTCGATGGCGCCCGGCGCGCGCACAGGCATCGACAGGACGCGTCGCTCGACGACCGCCGTCCGGACCCCGGTGCGCTGGAGCTTGCCGGGCGAGATTTTTACGGTGCCGTCGTCGGTGTCCTCCCCCTCGTAGACGGGGAGGTAGTCCATCCCCATCGAGTCCTTCTTGCGGGTCGGCGAGGTGTCCGGCAGGCCCATCGGGTTGCGGTAGAACCGCACCTTGCGGGCGCTCGCGGGCATCGTGGCCTGACCCATGGCCATGTCGCCGTGCCCGGCGTCGGGCATCGCCTCCGCCTCGTCGGGTTCGTCGAAGCGCACGTCCTCGCTGGCGCGGACGGCGCGAAAGTCGCGACCGTCCGCCGTGCGCCTCAGCTCGGAGGCGTAGTCCGGCTTCCCGTCCGGGTCCTGATAGTAGACGACCGGTCCCGTCGCCTTCGCCGCGTCCGATGCCTGTATCGGGGAAGCCGGCCGGGGCGTGCCCGGCAGCCAATGGGCGAACCCGGTCCGCGCCTGCTGGACGAGCGCCGGCACGGGGCTGCCCTCATGCCCCGCGCCAAATCCCAAAACCCCCGCCGCCAGCGCGGCGAGGGTCCCGGCGGCCCATGCCGTCCGGCTCACTTGGTGGCCTTGAACACCAGCTTGTTCTCGACGGTGCCGGTCTCACCCTGGACCTTGGCCCCGAGCGAGAGGCGCCAGCCACCGGCCATCGTCAGCTTCGCCTTGAACCGGTAGAGGCCCGGCTCCGGCGACGGCAGCTGCTCGATCTTCGAGGTCATCTCCTCCATGCTGTCGGGCGCCATGTCGATGCGCTTGGCGAAGATGACGGCGTTCGGCACGGGCTTGGACGTGCGCTTGTCGACGAGGCGGACATCGAGGATGGCCTCCCCCTGCTTGGCCTCGTCCTTTACCAGTTGGAACTCGTAGTCCTTGGTGTCGGCCCGGGCCGCGGCGGTCAGGGCGAGGCCGAGCAGCGCAGCCGTCAGGGCGCGCGAAAACGATGTCTTGGACACGGTCGTTGATCTCCTGAAAATGATGTGACCCGGGCCTTCAGGCGCGCGGGATCGACCGGCGCAGGCGCCGGCGGCATCGAATTCAGGCTCGGGGAGGCTCGGTGGGCGGCCCTTGCGACAGGCTGTCGAAGGAGGCGGTGCCGCCCCAGGTCGGCCCCTCGACGCCGGCGACGCGGCCCGGAAGTCCGAGGGCCACCGGCAGCCCGGTGGCGACCTTCGCCAGGCAGAGCGCCATCAAGGGGCAGACCTTCGAGCAGTCGGGCAAGTCCGGCCGCTCCTTGGGACAGCACGGCATCTCGTCCATGGCCATCCCGGCCATGTCGTCCATGGCCTCGTCGGGCGCCGCCATGGCGTGCCCCTGAACGGCTATCGGCGCGCGCATGCCCGCGGCGGCCGCGGAAGCGGTCACCGGCGCAAGGGCGAGGCCGAGTACCGCCATAAGCGGGAGCAGGCGCCGAAGGGCGAGCCAGAAGGTCACGAACGGACGATGCCACATCGCGTGTCGGCGCGGAAGGGACAGGGACTACCTGACGAAAGCCCCACCCGCGGAGAGACCGAACCCGCGACGGGGAAGCCGAGGGACAGGCCCCCGATGACCCATCTCAGAGGCCACCCCGTGTCCTCCGATATTAGGTTGGCGAGCATGCACAGCAGGTAGAACGAGGCCCCCCAGGTCAGGATTTGGATCGAGCCAAGGGCAGGGATCACCACGAGACGGTGGCGATGCGGGATCACGGGTACGCTCCGCCGTATCATCGGGGCCGACCTAGACGGCCGGGACCGGCAACGCCGACGTTCGGCCGAGCCTGGGCATGACACGGACGTAGACGAGCTCGCTCACGAGCTCGACCAGCGTCTGGGTGACGATGACGGCCGGCAGCAGCGGGACGGCGCCGGGGACGGCGAAGGCCAGCGGCAGGACCACCAGGGAGTTGCGGGTGGCGGCGCTGAAGGCCAACGTCCGCACCGTGGGGGCGTCGAGGCGGAACGCGCGCCCGACCGCCCAGCCCATCAAGGGAGCCGCCACCGCGAAGGCGACGTAGACAGGAACCACCCGCAGGGCATCGTCGAGGGCGGGTCCGAGTTGGGGCAGGACGGACGCGATCACCACGAACAGGACCAGCGCCGTCGCCGGCACCGGCAGGAGCCCGAGGCCCGTAATCACCCGTTGCCCGGCCGGGCGGCGTCCGGCCCAGATCTGCACGGCCGCAGCAAGTCCGAGGGGAACCGCGATGAGCCAGACGAACGCGTGCACGAAGGGACCGACCTGGACGAACCTGGCGGCATCCTCGCCGAGGAAGACGTTCAGATAGATCGGCAGCAGCAGCATCTGCGCGATCAGCAGCGCCGGGGTGGAAGCCAGCAGCACCTTGGCGTCGGCCCGTCCGAGATGGGCGAAGGTCACGACGTAGTCGATGCACGGCGTGAGAAGGACCATGAGCACGCCCAGCCGCAGCATCGGATTGGCGGGCAGGAACTGGATCAGGCCAGCCACCAGGATCGGCAGCACCACGAAGTTCGTGACGAGGAGCGCCGCCAGGAAGCGGACCCGCGTGAAGGCCCGGCCGAGTTCCGGCAACGGCACCTGCAGGAAGGTGACGAACAGCATCAGCGCCAGGGCCGGATTGATCCCGACCTCCAGGGCCGTGGTGCCGGGCAGCGTCAGGGCGATCAGCGCCGCCGCGCCGATGGCCGCGAAGTAGATCGCGATCTGGTTGCCTTCGAGGGTGTCGCGCAGGCCCGTCATGCTTCCTCACAGGCGATCTTGGATGGCTGAGCGACCTGCTGGGGCCGACCGGTGCACCGGGCGAACAGGGCGATGGCTCGGTCGCAGACCTCGCAGTGTCCCTCGCAGCAATCGCGCATCAGGAAGGCCACCAGGTCGGACAGGGCGGTGAACACCGCGCTGTAGATGATCGACCGCCCCTCCCGGCGGCTGACCACGAGCCCGGCGTTCTCAAGGTGGCTGAGGTGGAACGAGATGCGTGGCGCCGAGGCGCCCGCGATGGCCTCGGTGATGGCCCCGGCCGCCATCCCGTCCGCGCCGGCAGTGACCAGCAGGCGGACGATGCGAAGACGGGTTTCCTGGGCGATGGCTCCGAAACCGTCGAGGGCTTGCTTCTCGTCCACGTCACTTAAACCGTTATGGAAACGTTTAAGCGTCATTAGGCTCGGAATGGGTCGAGGGCAAGAGCCGCCTAGCCAGTCCACGCTCGCCGACGAGACCGCTTCGTCCCCGGACGGAAGGCGATCGGTCTGATCGGGATCGGATGCCGCGAACGTCGGAGGCGGACGTCGACCTGTTAGGCCTCGGACCGGACGCGCCACAGGGCCAGGGCAAGCGCGACATTCGCCACAGCGAGGACGCACAGGAGGACGTAGGTCGTATCCGCGCCTGCGTGGGTTAGGACCACGGCTCCGATGGAGGGGGCGAGCGCCTGAGCCACCAGTCCCGGACGGGCGAGCCGGCCTACGAGCGGGGCGTAACGCTCGGGTCCGAACAGTGCCAGGGGCACCGTTCCCCGGGCAATCGAGTAGATCCCGTTGCCCGCCCCGTACAGGACTAACGCCAGCCCGACCACGGGCAGTCCTGCGGCAAGCATCGCAACCCCGATGGCGACCAGCACCATCGCCGCCGTCAGGGTCCAGAGCGGATGGTGCCGGCCCTTTCCGGCCATCTCGACGATGCGTGCCCCAACCTGGGCCGGTCCGATCAGGGCGCCGTAGGCCACGGCCGAGGTAAGAGCCACCCCACGGGCCTGAAGCAGGGTGATGAGGTGCACCGAGACCATGGCCATCACCGTGCCGCCCAGCGTGAGGACCCCCGCCATGAAGAGGAAGGCGCGCCGCTCCCGACCATCGAGCCGAATGACGGGGCTTGGGCCTACGGGTCGCGTGATCGGATGTGCGGGGGGCCGGGGGATCGCGATCAGGACGAGCGGCAGCGTGACCGAGAGGTGCAGTCCGGCATAGGCGAGACAGGTCCCGCGCCAGCCCACCTGTTCGATCAGGAAGGCCGAGAGGGGCCAGCAGACCGTGCTCGCGAAGCCGCCCCACAGGGTCAGCGTGGTGATGGCGGGCCTTGCTTCGGCCCCGTAGAGCCGACCGAGGGTGGCGAAGGCGGGGTCGTACAGTCCGGTGCCCATGCCGAGGCCGATCAGGAGCCAGCCTCCGAGATATGTCGGTAGGTTCGGCGCCAGACCGAGGATGGCAAGGCCGACGGCGAGGGCGACGGACGCGAAGGCCAGGACGGGGCGCCCGCCATGCTCGCCGATGTAGGTGCCGACCCGCGGCGAGGCCAAGCCCGCAACGAGGAGACCGAGGGACAGGCCGCCGATGACCCATCCCAAGGGCCACCCCGTGTCCGCCGACATCGGGGCGGCCAACACCGACAGCAGGTAGAACGACGAGCCCCAGGTCAGGATCTGAACCACGCCCAGGGCCGAGATCACGGGCCATCGGCGCGCCGGGGCCATCGGATCGCTACCGGGCGCCGAGCACGGGTAGCCAGAGGGCCAGCGCCGCCAGGGTGGCGAGCAGCACCGGCGGGGTGATGACCAGGCCGACCCGCATGTACTGGCCCCAGGTGATGTGCTGGCCCTTGGTGTCGAGGACGTGGAGCCAGAGCAGGGTGGCGAGGCTGCCGATGGGCGTGAACTTCGGGCCGAGGTCGCAGCCGATGACGTTGGCGTAGACCATCAGCTCGCGCATCAGGGGCGACAGGTCCGGGGCCTGCTGGATCGACAGCGCGCCCACCAGCACGCTCGGCATGTTGTTCATGACCGAGGACAGGATGGCTGCGGCGACCCCCGTGCCGATGGTGGCGACGAACGGTCCGTGGCCCGAAAGCCAGGCGAGGCCTTGGGCCAGGTAATCGGTCAGGCCGGCGTTCTTCAGGCCGTAGACGACGAGGTACATTCCGAGGCTGAACAGGACGATCTGCCAGGGGGCGCCCGCCAGCACCTTGCGGATCGGGATGACGCGGCTCCGGCTGGCCAGCGCCAGCAGCACCACGGCGCCGGCGCAGGTCACCACCGAGACCGGCACGCCGAACGGGGCTGTCACGAAGTAGGCGACCAGCAGCAGGCCGAGGAGCGGGAAGGCTGCCTTGAACACCAGCGGATCCTTGATCGCGTGGCGCGGCGGTTCGAGCTCGGTCACCGGGTACGTCGCCGGTAGGTCGCGCCGGAAGAACAGCCACAGGACCACCAGGGTCGTGGCGAGCGAGACGAGGTTCACCGGGACCATCACGGCGGCGTAGCGGCTGAAGGTGATGTCGAAGAAGTTCGCCGAGACGATGTTGACCAGGTTCGAGATCACCAGGGGCAGGCTGGTCGAGTCCGCGACGAACCCGCAGGCCACGATGAAGGCCAGGGCGGCCGCCGGCTTGAAGTCCAGCCGCAGCAGGATGGCCAGCACGATGGGTGTGAGCAGTAGGGCGGCGCCGTCGTTGGCGAACACTGCCGCGATGGCGGCGCCGAGTAGGATCACCAGCGGGAACAGCAGGCGCCCCCTGCCTCCGCCCCAGCGGGCGATGTGGAGCGCCGCCCAGTGGAAGAAGCCGGCTTCGTCGAGCAGCAGCGAGATGATGATCAGCGCCACGAAGGTGAAGGTGGCGTCCCAGACGATGTGCCAGACCACCGGGATGTCACCCGGGTGGATGACGCCGGTGGCCAGGGCCACCGCGGCCCCGATGAGGGCGCTCCACCCGATCCCGAACCCCTTGGGCTGCCAGATGACGAAGACGAGGGTGACGACGAAGATGGCGAGCGCGAGCATCCGGACCGTTTCTTATTCTTGGTGGCTGGGGATGGATCAGGCGGTGGCGACGCGGCGCCCGTGCTCGTCGACGACGCGTTCGCCGCCCTCCTTGACGAACTCGCCCTGCTGGGCCGGCAGGAGGTCGAGGACCGCCTCTGACGGGCGGCATAGCGAGACGCCTTTCGGGCTCACCACCAGCGGCCGGTTCAGCAGGATCGGGTGCTCGGCGATGGCATCGAGAAGCTGGTCATCCGTGAGGTTCGGGTCCGCGAGGCCGAGCTCGGCGTAGGGCGTCCCCTTCTCCCGAAGCAGGTCGCGCACGGTGATGCCGGCGCGCTCGGCGAGTTGCCGGACCAGGAACCGGTTCGGCGGGGTCTTCAGGTACTCGACGACGTGCGGCTCGATGCCGGCGTTGCGGATCAGTGCCAGGGTGTTGCGGGACGTGCCGCAATCCGGGTTGTGGTAGATGACGACGTCCATCAGGCGGTCTCCGTGCAGCAGGCGGATAGGGCGGCGACGGCCGGGGCGCAGACCTCGGGGCGGCCCTGGCAGCAATCGCGCATCAGGAACTGGATGAGCTCGGACAGGTCCGGGTAGGCGGCGCCGTAGATGATCGACCGGCCTTCCCGGCGCGAGGTGACGAGGCCGGCATGGCTGAGCTCCTTGAGGTGGAACGACAGGTTGGTGCCCGAGATGCCGACCGCCTCGGCCAGGATACCGGCCGCCATGCCGTCCGGCCCGGCGGTGACGAGTTGGCGCACGATGCGCAGGCGATGCTCCTGCCCCAGGGCCGCGAAGGCGGCGACGGCTTGCCGTTCGTCCATCATCATGTCAATATCTCAACCATCATTGAAACGTAGAGGATAGACGTTCCTTGGACAAGCCCCGACAGCCCTTCGCCGACGGCCTGCCGAACCTGAGCGAGGGACACTTCGTCGTCCCGACGAGCGCCGACCTGGAGGTGGCGACGCCGTTCGCCCACGCCCCGCGCTTCCTGATCATCTACGGGTCGCTCCGGGAGCGCTCGTTCAGCCGCTTCCTCGCCTACGAGGCCGCGCGCCTTCTGGAGGCGATGGGCGGCGACGTGCGGATCTACGACGCGCACGGGCTGCCCCTGCCCGACGACAGCACCGCCGACCACCCCAAGGTCCAGGAGCTCCGGAACCTCTCGATCTGGTCCGAGGGGCATGTCTGGGTCAGCCCCGAGCGGCACGGCGCCATGACCGGTGTCATCAAGAGCCAGATCGACTGGCTCCCCCTTTCGGAAGGGTCAGTGCGTCCGACGCAAGGGCGGACCCTGGCCGTGATGCAGGTCTCGGGTGGGTCGCAGTCGTTCAACGCGGTCAACGGCCTGCGCATCCTCGGGCGCTGGATGCGGATGATCACCATCCCGAACCAGTCATCCGTGCCGATGGCCTACAAGGAGTTCGACGACGCCGGCCGGATGAAGCCGGGACCGCTCTACGACCGGGTGGTCGACGTCTGCGAGGAACTGATGAAGTTCACGCTCCTTACCCGCGAGCGGTCCGACGACCTCGTCGACCGCTACTCGGAGCGGAAGGAGCGCGAGCCGGAGCGGCTCAAGGCCGTCGCCGTAGACATCGGCTTCGTCAGGCGCTGAACCACCGACCGACGGTGGCAGGTTCGGCGACGGCGTCGACCTGTTCGAGTTTTACGACAAGATTGGTTTTGTCGAAATCCCCAAGCCTGGGCTTGCCTGAAGTCCGACCCATCCATGGACGATCGCGGGGAAGGCCACCGGGCGGCACTCAGGCGTCGAACGACGGCGTGGCGACACGAGAAGCGATGCGTCCGGGGAATGCCGGCCAACCCTGTCGATCGAGACCACGTGGTAGATCCCCGCCGCGCGCAGGACATCGTTGGTCTCGGCATTGATGAGGCCGCGCTTGCCCGTCACCAGGGCCGCGGCCACCGCGCCGGCCTGCCCGCCATTGGCATCGGTGATCCGCCGGGTCAGCGCGTTGCGCGCATCGTCCACGGCAGCGGCGAGCGAGACCTGCCAGGGCAAGGGTCTCGGCGGAGGCTTCACCTCGATCTTGCCCACGAGAGAGCCGACGGCGCCGATCCCGCGAAAGTAGGCATCGCGCGCGAAATCGTATCCGCCGGGCCGGGCCGCCTCGGGCGGGGGCAGGAGCCGCGCCGTCGCCGAGATGTAATCGCCGGGCTTCAGGGTGAGCGCCTTTTTGTAGGACACGCGAACCCGCGTCGGCCGGCGATCCGGCGTCAGGGTGCCGAAACTCTCCACGAGGACGATGAGCCGCGCACCGACCTCCCGCTCGTCGAGGGCTTCCACAAGGCCTGTGAGCGGCGCGATGGTCGTCCGGGCCAGGACGGGCGCCGCCACGATCCGCAGGCGCAACACAGCGGCCGAGAAGCCGAGGAAGGACGCGGCGAGTCCGAGAACCAGAGCGAGGGCGACGGGCCTTGAACCGAGGAACGGTACGGCGGCCGAGAGGGCGAGCGCCACGAGGAGCGGTGCCGCCAGCGATGGCTCGCCGTTGGTGGCGGTGAAACAGACGAGAATGCCGAGGCCGAATGCGACGGCGAGCCACGGAAACAGGCGGCGCTGTTCGGATTCCTCCGCGAGCCCGCCGGCGAACCAGCGTTTTGCCGCCTCTACCATAGCCGACGGGGATCGCGGACGGGCCAGGCCCGAAAACGTCGCGCCCTTTGCTCGCGCGCTGGCCTGGGCCATCTGCCGCTGCGTCTCCCTCAGGGCTCACCCTTTTGGAGAGAGCCCGCACGAGCGGCACCGCCTCCGCCTCGCGACTCGGCGCCACGTTTTCTTAACGTCACCGCAAACGCATGCTACATGCGCCGATCCGGGCCGGTCGATCCGCCCTCCCACCTTCACGCACAAGTTTAGCCGCCCGATGTCGTCACCCGTCGTTACGCGTTTTGCCCCCTCCCCCACGGGGTACCTGCATATCGGGGGAGCGCGCACGGCGCTCTTCAACTGGCTCTATGCCCGCCATTTCGGCGGTCGCATGCTGCTGAGGATCGAGGATACCGACCGGGAGCGCTCCACCCAGGGCGCCATCGACGCGATCCTCGAAGGGTTGCGCTGGCTCGGCCTGGATTGGGACGGAGACGTCGTATACCAGTTCGCCCGCGCGGATCGGCACCGCCAGGTCGCGGAAAGCCTGCTCGCCTCGGGCAACGCCTATCACTGCTATGCGACGCCGGACGAGCTCACCGCCATGCGCGAGGCCGCGCGCGCCGAAGGCCGCCCGATGCGTTACGATGGCCGCTGGCGCGACCGCGATCCGGCCGAGGCACCGGCCGGTGTTAAGCCGGTGATCCGCCTGCGCGCTCCGTCCGACGGCGAAACGGTGGTGGAAGATCAGGTCCAGGGCCGCGTGACCTGGGCCAACAAGGATCTCGACGATCTCGTCCTGCTGCGCTCCGACGGTAACCCCACCTACATGCTCGCCGTCGTCGTCGACGATCACGACATGGGCGTGACCCACGTGATTCGCGGTGACGACCACCTCACCAACGCCGCCCGGCAGGGACAGATCTACGACGCGCTCGGCTGGTCCGCGCCGATCATGGCGCATATCCCGCTGATCCACGGGGCTGACGGCGCCAAACTGTCGAAGCGTCACGGAGCACTCGGTGTCGACGCCTATCGCGACCTCGGCTACCTGCCTTCGGCCTTACGCAACTACCTCGTCCGCCTGGGCTGGAGCCATGGCGATCAGGAGGTGTTCTCGACCGAGGAGATGATCGCCGCCTTCGACCTGAAGTCGATCGGCCGCTCGGCTGCCCGATTCGATTTCGCGAAGCTCGAGAATCTCAACGGGCTCTACATTCGCGGGGCGGACGATGCCGTGCTGATCGATGCGATCGAGACGATCCTTCCGGTGCTCGCTCCCGATCGCGGATTGCCCACCGCTTTGTCGCCCGAGCTTCGTGCCAAGCTCGGCGCGGCGATGCCCGGTCTCAAGGAGCGCGCCAAGACCCTCGTGGACCTCCTCGACAGCGCCTATTACCTCACCGCGTCGCGTCCCCTCGGCCTCGACGACAAGGCGAAGGCCCTCCTGAGCGAGGAAGCTCGCCAGCGTCTCGCGGCGATCCTGCCGGCCCTCGCCGACCTGCCGGAATGGAACGCGGCCAGCACGGAGGGCGCGGTGCGCCGCTTTGCCGAGGAAAACGCGCTCAAGCTCGGCCTGATCGCCCAGCCATTGCGGGCCGCGCTCACGGGGCGCGCGACCTCTCCGCCGGTCTTCGACGTCATGGCCGTGCTCGGACGCGAGGAGTGTCTGGGGCGCCTCGGAGATCAGGCATCCTCGACCTGATCACAGACGCTCGACGGGTGACAGATCGGCCCGGTTTTCGCTTGCGCGGCCGAGTGGCGAGGGGGATCGGTTGTAGGCGGTGTGCCGATCCGCTAACCCGATAGGTGTGTGAGCACCTGCAGCAAAAGCCTGTTCGTGCGCGCCGGTCCGAAGTGGCGGATGTCGCCATTCGGGCCGGCGCTACCCTCTGCCAAGGTCTGCCTTCTGCCAAGAAAGGGTCCACGTCTCCATGAGCGCCACCAGCACGATCTCCGTGGGCGACAACCAAGTCGATCTTCCGATCAAGACCGGTACGATCGGACCCGACGTCATCGACATCGGCAAGCTCCACGCCAAGACCGGCATGTTCACCTTCGATCCCGGGTTCACCTCCACCGCGTCCTGCGAATCGAAGATCACCTATATCGACGGCGACGCCGGCGTCCTCCTGTATCGCGGCTATCCCATCGAGCAGATCGCCGAGCAGGGCGACTTCCTCGAGACGTGCTACCTGATGCTGTTCGGTGAATTGCCGACGCCCGCCCAGAAGGCGGATTTCGACTACCGGGTCACGCGCCACACCATGGTGCACGACCAGATGAACCGCTTCTTCCAGGGATTCCGCCGCGACGCCCACCCGATGGCGATCATGGTCGCCTGCGTCGGCGCGCTGTCGGCGTTTTACCACGACTCGACCGACATCTCGGACGACAAGCAGCGCATGATCGCCAGCTTGCGCATGATCGCCAAGATGCCGACGCTCGCGGCGATGGCTTACAAGTATTCAATCGGTCAGCCCTTCGTCTACCCGAAGAACGACCTCGATTACACCTCGAACTTTCTGCGGATGTGCTTCGCGGTGCCGTGCGAGGAGTTCGTCGTCAACCCGATCTACGCACGCGCGCTGGACCGGATCTTCATCCTCCACGCCGATCACGAGCAGAACGCCTCGACCTCCACCGTGCGTCTGGCCGGCTCGTCGGGCGCCAACCCCTTCGCCTGTATCGCCGCCGGCATCGCCTGCCTGTGGGGGCCTGCGCATGGCGGCGCCAACGAGGCGGCGCTCAAGATGCTGGAAGAGATCGGCACACCCGACAACGTGGCGAAATACGTCGCCAAAGCGAAGGACAAGAACGACCCGTTCCGTCTGATGGGCTTCGGTCACCGGGTCTACAAGAACTACGATCCGCGCGCCCGCATCATGCAAAAGACGACGCATGAGGTTCTCAGCCAGCTTGGCATCAAGGACGATCCGCTGCTCGAAGTCGCCGTACAGCTCGAGCAGATCGCCCTTAAGGACGAGTACTTCATCGAGAAGAAGCTCTACCCGAACATCGATTTCTATTCCGGCATCACCCTCAAGGCGATGGGCTTCCCGACCTCGATGTTCACCGTGCTGTTCGCGCTCGCCCGCACCACGGGCTGGATCGCCCAATGGGCCGAGATGATCGAGGATCCCTCGCAGAAGATCGGGCGCCCGCGCCAGCTCTATATCGGCCCGGACAAGCGCGAATACGTGCCCATCGGCCAGCGCGGCTGATACTCGGGTTCAGACTCTCCGCCGTATCCAATCTTGGTTTCCGAGAGCGGACTCCAGGCTGCGAGTTGATCGTCCGTTAGAAGAGTTACCGAAGGCGGGGTGGCCAGATAGGCTGTCCCGCCTTTCTTGTGCTCTCCCCGCACCGCAGGCCGCCAGCGGAGCGCAACCTGCCCCGTTCCAAAGAGCATCGGGCAAACAAAAAGGCCGCCCTCTCGGGCGGCCTTTTTCGTCTCGGTGATGATCCGGTGGGATCAGCGCGAATAGAACTCGATCACAAGGTTCGGTTCCATCTGGACCGGGTAGGGAACTTCGCTGAGACTCGGCACGCGGGTGACGCGAGCGGTCATCTTGGCGTGATCCACCTCGATGTAGTCCGGCACGTCACGCTCGGCGAGCTGCGAGGCGACGACGACGATCTCGAGCTGCTTCGACGAATCCTTCACCTCGATCACGTCGCCCGGCTTCACGAGGAAGCTGGCGATGTTCACGCGACGGCCATTCACCTTGACGTGGCCGTGGTTCACGAACTGGCGGGCAGCGAACGGGGTCGGCACGAACTTGGCGCGGTACACGACCGCGTCGAGGCGACGCTCCAGCAGGCCGATCAGGTTCTCGCTCGAGTCGCCGCGCAGGCGGATCGCCTCGGCGTAGTAGCGGCGGAACTGCTTCTCGGTGATGTTGGCGTAGTAGCCCTTGAGCTTCTGCTTGGCGCGCAGCTGCGTGCCGAAGTCGGACATCTTGCCCTTGCGGCGCTGGCCATGCTGGCCGGGGCCGTACTCGCGGCGATTGACGGGGCTCTTCGGGCGGCCCCAGATGTTCTGGCCCATACGGCGATCGAGCTTGTGCTTCGCCTGAATACGTTTTGACATCGCAGTTCCTCTCAGCGAGTGAGATTGGTCGAGGAACGCGCCCTCCTCTTTCCGAAGCGGCCCGGGGCCGAAGCGGAACGACAGAGCGGACATTGCCGCTCACGGGTGCGCTTGAAAAAGCTGCGGGGCCCCTCTCGGAGCCCCGTAACTGAGCGCTGCATAGGCGAGAGAGGCCCGGAGGTCAATGCCGAGGCGGCAACGCATCTATTGCAGAGCGAGCGGCATCATCTCCACGGCGACATCGCCGACGCCCCTGGCATCGAGAGAGCGACGCAGGGAGGGCGTGATGCCGGCACCGCTGGTGAAGGCCGTCAGCCCCGGAGGGATGTCGTCCAGGGGCTTGCGCCGGGATGGACCGAGAAGCTGCGTGACCCGGCGGGCGATGGCCGGGGCCGGATCGATCCAGGTCACCTCCCAGGGGGCGAGGCGCTGGAATCGCGTGAGCAGCAGGGGATAATGGGTACAGGCGAGGCAGACCACGTCCGTACGTCGACCGTCCTCGCTCTCGACGAAGCATGGGGCGATCTCGGCGGCGATCAACGCGTCGTCGACCGGGCGGCCCGCGAGTTCGGCCTCGGCATAGGCCGCCAGATTCGGCGATCCGACCAGGGTGACCGCACAGGCGCCCGCATAAGTCTCGATGAGGTCGTGGGTATAGGGCCGCGCCACAGTGCCAGGCGTCGCCAGGAGGCTGATCCTGCGCGAGCGTGTCGCCTCCGCCGCCGGCTTGATCGGCGGCACGACGCCGACGAACGGTGTCGAAAAGCGCGCCCGGAGTGCAGGAAGCACCAGGGTCGACGCCGTGTTGCAGGCGATCACGACGAGATCGGGGCCGTGGCGTAGGAGAAGTCTCTCCATCACCGCCAGGACGCGGGCAACGAGGATGGATTCCGATAGACGCCCGTAGGGAAAGGCGGCGTCGTCGGCGGCATAGACGTAACGCGCATCGGGCCGGGCGCGCCTCACCTGTTCGAGAACGGTGAGGCCTCCAAGACCGGAATCGAACACGAGAATGGTTGGGGTCGGCCGGATTTCAGCCGCCAGGGCCGCCGTCATCACTCCTGCCATCAGATCGATCCGCATACGAGCCTTGCCTGGACACTGTGCGTGGATGGAGGAGTGTCGGGCCGGCAGGGTTAAGGCCGTGTCACTGAGGCATGAAAAAGGCCCGGCATTTTTCGCCCATGCGCGCCGCGTCGATGGGCGCAGGCGAACGGCCGTTGCCGAATGGCGGCGGGGCCATATTTCCGCATCATGGATGCGAGTGGAGTGATCGAAATGGCAGCGACGGCGGCAATCCGCGAGACCTCGCATCGTCAGACGGAAAGCGCGGCATTCCCGCCGCCAAACGTCTCGGAAAGGCCGGTGGATCGCGCGGCCTGGATCAGGGCCTTCCGCGCCGTGCGTGACGAGACAGAGCGCCGCGCCGCGCCGCTATCGCCGGAGGACCAGCAGATCCAGTCCATGGCCGATGCCAGCCCGACGAAGTGGCACCGGGCGCATACCACGTGGTTCTTCGAGCAGTTCCTCCTGCGCGATCACGTGCCCGGCTACCGCATCTACGACGAGCGGTTGCACTACCTCTTCAACTCCTATTACGTCGCCGCAGGCCCCCGCCAGCCGAGAATCATGCGCGGTCTCATCACACGGCCGACCGCGGATGAGGTCGCCGGTTACCGCACTCATGTGGACCGTGCAGTGGAGGGCCTCCTGGCGGATTCGACCGAGGCGACCCTCGACACGGTGCTGTCGATCCTGGAGATCGGCCTTTATCATGAGCAGCAGCATCAGGAGTTGCTCCTCACCGACATCCTCCATGCCTTCGCGCAGAACCCTCTGAGCCCCGTCTACGATGCCGGATGGCGTTTTCCTCGTCCTGTATCGCGGGGCGGAACCGCCGAGTTGGATGGGAGGGTCGAGAAGATCGGGCATCAGGGCGACGGATTCTCGTTCGATAACGAATCCCCACGCCATGAGACGCTGATCCTGCCGTGTCGGATCGACAGGGGCCTCGTCACCAACGCGCAATGGCTCGCCTTCATCGAGGATGGCGGCTACGCGCGGCCCGAACTCTGGCTCTCGGATGGCTGGCTCGCGGTGCGGGCGGAGGGCTGGGAGGCCCCCGGCTACTGGCAGCGCAATGAGGCCGGGCAATGGTCGAGCATGACCCTCGCCGGACAGGCCAGTATCGACCCGGCCCTGCCCGTCACCCACGTGAGCTATTTCGAGGCGGATGCCTTTGCCCGATGGGCGGGGCGCGATCTGCCCACCGAGTTCGAATGGGAGATCGCCGCCAAGGAGGGTCTGCTCGACGACGCCTTCGGCCTCGTCTGGCAATGGACCCGTTCTGCATATTTGTCCTACCCGGGCTACAGGCCGGTGTCCGGTGCGCTCGGCGAATACAACGGAAAGTTCATGTCGAACCAGTTCGTCCTGCGCGGCTCTTCCGTGGCCACCTCCGAAGGTCATGCCCGGATCGGCTATCGCAATTTCTTCTATCCGCATCAGCGCTGGCAGTTCACGGGGCTGCGGCTTTCGAACTATCGCGACTGATCTCCGTTTCCCTCTCCCGCGAAACCTTACGTCCTTCGGCGTTCCTCGGAGACTTGCCCGTGACCATCAACCCCGTCTTCACGGACGCCACCCCCGTCTCCTCCGTCACTCCGGAGCAGCAGTTCCTCGACGACATCCTCGTGGGGCTCTCGGCGGCACAGAAATTCATTCCGGCGAAGTATTTCTACGACGAGATCGGCTCCGACCTGTTCGAGGCGATTACCCGACAGCCGGAATATTATCCGACTCGCACGGAAATCGGCATCCTCGATGCGTCGGGGCCGGACATCGCATCGCTTCTTCCTTCACGAGCGAACCTCGTGGAATTCGGTAGCGGCTCGACGGTGAAGGTCCGGCGGCTTCTCGTCCATCTCACGGATTTGGCCGCCTACGTTCCGGTTGACGTTTCGGAGAACTTCCTACGAAGCGAAGCCGAAACCCTGTCGCGGGACTTCCCACACCTGTCGATTCAGCCGGTCGCGGCGGATTTCACCCGGCCCTTCACTCTCCCCGACGGGCTCTCCGATGGCGCTGTAGCGGGGTTCTTCCCAGGCTCGACCATCGGCAATTTCGAGCCGCCTCAGGCCGCTCATCTCCTTGCCCATTTCGGGCGGGTTCTCGGGCCTGGAGCATCCTTGATTGTCGGCGTCGATCTCGTGAAGGACAAGACGGTGCTGGATGCGGCCTATGACGATGCGGCTGGCGTTACGGCGCGTTTCAACCTCAACCTGCTCGATCGGATCAATCGCGAACTCGGTGCCGATTTCGACCGATCGGCCTTCGCCCACCGGGCCTATTTCGCACCTGAGGCGTCGCGGATCGAGATGCATCTCGTGAGCTTGCGCGCCCAGGACGTGTCGCTCGCGGGCCGCCGCTTCAGCTTCGCGGGTGGAGAGACGATCCACACCGAGAACAGCTACAAGTACACGATCGACGGCTTCCGCGCCCTTGCGGCTCAGGCAGGATGGAAGGTTGCGAAGAGCTGGACCGATGCCGAGCGCTTGTTCTCGGTCCATGCCCTCACCCGATAAGGGTCAAGCCTTCTTCTCGAGCATCTGCTTGACCTGCATCAACTGGTCCCAGACCGTGCCCGGAGTCGTTCCGAGCACGTCGAATCCGGCGCTGATCCCCCAATAAATTCCGTAGCAGATGATCGGAACGAGGATCCAACCCAGGATTTCCTCGCCCCGGCGCCGCCGTACACGACGACGCCGTCGCTCTTCGCGCCGGGTTAGTTTCTGCGGGCGGGCCGCGACATGCGTGCCCTGGCTGGAGAGCGGTGTCAGGGGGCCCTCTTGCAGATCGCTCATGGATACTCCCCTGTCATCGCGAGTGGCTTCAACGATCCCACTCCAACCTTTCCCGCACCGGCATGAGCCGTGACGGGAAATCGAAGTCTGTGACGTTGCTCGGCGAGCCCCTCGAAGGTGTCACGGCCGAACGTGCGCTGATGCATTTACTCAAAGGCGCTAGCTAGCGACCGAGCCCGCGCATGTCGACAGCAGGACCGCGCATTTTCAGCCCGAACGCGAACGGGGCGCGCCTCCCTCGTAAGGAAGACGCGCCCCGTTCGGCAGAGCTTCGGTGCGATCAGGCCCGGACGAGAGGAACTTTCGGTACCGTGCGGACACCGCCCGAACCACCCTTGTCGTCCTTCTTCGCCTCTTCCTTCTTTCGCGGAGCGGCCTTGGCCCGGCTGCGCTTGCGCTTGCCGCCGGCATTGGTCACGTCCTTCTCCGGTTTCGGTGTCACGGGTCCGGCCGGGAACTCGAAGGCCAGCGCGTCTTTCTGCGCCAGCGTCACACCTTCCTCGGCCTTCTTCAGCACAACCCGAACCGCGCCGCCATCCTTGAGGCGTCCGAACAGGACTTCATCGGCGAGCGGCGTCTTGATCGTGGTCTGGATCAGGCGTGCCATGGGCCGGGCACCCATCGCCTCGTCGTAACCGTTCTCGGTCAACCACTCGCGCGCCTCGTCCGAGAGTTCAATGGTCACGTTGCGGTCGGCCAGCTGCGCCTCGAGCTGGAGCACGAACTTGTCGACAACCTTGGCCACCACGTCCTTCGGCAGATGTCCGAACGAGATGATCGAGTCGAGGCGGTTCCTGAATTCCGGCGCGAAGAGCTTGTTGATCGCCTCGACGTCGTCTCCCGTGCGCTTGGCCTGGGTGAAGCCGTAGGCCGACTTCGCCATGTCCGATGCGCCCGCATTCGTCGTCATGATGATGATGACGTTGCGGAAATCCACCTGCTTGCCGTTGTGATCGGTGAGCTTGCCGTGGTCCATCACCTGCAACAGGATGTTGAAGAGGTCCGGATGGGCCTTCTCGATCTCGTCCAGCAGCAGCACGCAATGCGGATGCTGGTCGATCCCGTCAGTGAGCAGCCCACCCTGATCGAAGCCGACATAGCCGGGCGGAGCGCCGATGAGACGGCTGACCGTGTGGCGCTCCATGTATTCCGACATGTCGAAACGGATCATCTCGATGCCGAGTGACGAAGCGAGCTGCTTGGCCGCTTCCGTCTTGCCGACACCGGTGGGCCCGGCGAACAGGTACGAGCCGATCGGCTTGTCCGGATCGCGCAAGCCGGCGCGCGCCAGCTTGATCGCCGAGGTGAGAGCCTCGATGGCATCCGTCTGCCCGTAGACAACGCGCTTCAGGTTCTCGGTAAGGTTCTTGAGAACCGCAGCATCGTCCTTCGAGACGGTCTTTGCCGGGATACGTGCCATCGTCGCGATGGTCGCTTCGATTTCCTTCACACCAATCGTCCGCTTGCGGCGAGCTTCCGGCACAAGCATCTGCGACGCGCCGGTCTCGTCGATCACGTCGATCGCCTTGTCCGGCAACTTGCGGTCGTTGATGTAGCGCGCAGACAACTCGACGGCGGCTTTCACGGCCTCGGTCGTGTATTTGAGTTTGTGAAACTCCTCGAAATAGGGCTTGAGACCCTTCACGATCTCGATGGCGTCCGGGATCGACGGCTCGTTGACGTCGATCTTCTGAAACCGGCGCACCAGGGCGCGGTCCTTTTCGAAGTACTGACGGTACTCCTTGTAGGTGGTCGAGCCGATGCAGCGGAGCGAACCGTTGGCCAAAGCGGGCTTGAGCAAGTTCGACGCGTCCATCGCACCGCCGGAAGTCGCGCCGGCGCCGATGACGGTGTGGATCTCGTCGATGAAGAGCACCGCGTTCGGGTGCGCCTCGATCTCCTTCATCACCTGCTTTAGCCGCTCCTCGAAGTCGCCACGATAGCGCGTGCCCGCGAGCAGGGTGCCCATGTCGAGGGAGAACACCGTTGCGTCGATGAGAACTTCCGGCACTTCCTTGTTGATGATCTTGCGCGCCAGTCCTTCGGCAATGGCGGTCTTGCCGACACCCGGGTCGCCCACGAGCAGCGGATTGTTCTTCTGACGGCGGCACAGGATCTGGATGGTGCGCTGGACCTCGCTCTCACGACCGATCAGCGGATCGATCCGGCCATCGCGTGCCTTCTTGTTGAGATTGACGCAGTAAGCCTCGAGCGCGTCGCCCTTCTTTTTAGTGCGGTTCTCCGTCTCCTCGCCGCTCGGACGCTCGGTGGAAGGCTCCTCCTCCGCGCCACGAACGGGCTTCGGCTCGGACGCGCCGGGACGCTTGGCGATGCCATGGCTGATGTAGTTGACCGCGTCGTAGCGGGTCATGTCCTGCTCCTGCAGGAAATAGGCAGCATGGCTCTCGCGCTCGGCGAAGATCGCTACGAGCACGTTGGCCCCGGTCACCTCTTCCCGGCCGGAGGACTGGACGTGGATGACCGCGCGCTGGATCACCCGCTGGAAACCCGCCGTCGGCTTGGCATCCTGGCGCCCATCGCCGATCAGGTTGGCGAGTTCGGTGTCCACATACTCGACGAGGCTGCGTTTCAGCGTGTCGACCTCGACGTTGCAGGCGCGCATGACGGCCGCGGCGTCCTGGTCGTCCACCAGGGCGAGGAGCAGATGCTCCAGCGTCGCATATTCGTGCCGGCGCTCGCCGGCGAGCGCCAGGGCGCGGTGGAGAGCTTGTTCTAGGCTGCGAGAGAAGCTGGGCAAAAGCGGGTCCTCGTGTGAAGTGCCTATTTTTTTTCCATGACGCACTGGAGAGGATGTTGGTGTTTGCGCGCGAAGTCCATGACCTGCGTCACCTTGGTCTCCGCCACCTCATAGGTAAAGATCCCGCACTCGCCGACGCCATTCTGATGCACGTGCATCATGATCTGGTAGGCATCGGCCTGTGATTTGTTGAAAAATTTCTCGACCACGTGCACGACGAACTCCATCGGCGTGTAATCGTCGTTGAGAAGGAGCACGCGGTACAGGCTCGGCCGTTTCGTCTTGGGCTTGGTCCGGGTGATGATCGCAGTCCCCGAGCGACCGTCGTCATTGCCGCCCGGTCCAATGGGATCGGCTGCGCGCGGCGTCGAAGGATCGTCAGGGATCGCGCCATCAAGCCCAGCGGTCGTGGTGGCGCCGCCGTGATCCGTATTGAGGGAGACCAGACAACGCATCGGGTCGTCGGACATCGGAATAGCATCGACCCCATTTTTGGCAGAGAAGCCCGGACGCGGATCGTGAGACCCCACCGGCTTCCCGACTGCACGCTGGCGCCGCGCGCCTGCTTCACCGTCAATCTATAGGCCGTTTCCCGACTTCGCCAGTCGCCTGCGCGCACTTGTCCGGTACGTGGCCCGGTGAACGCCTGCCGCCGGGCGGACTTTACCCGGCAATGCCGCGGGAAGGTGCGATGACGCACGAAAAAGGGCGACCGAGCCGTCGCTCGATCACCCTTTAGCATATCTTTCTTGTCGTCGCCGGCTCCAACGCCGGACGGACGCTCAGTTGGTAGCGGGAAGCTTGATCTTGGTCAGGCCCTCGAGCGGTTTGCCGATCTCCTTGGCGAGCTCGGCATACAGGCCGCCGACCAGCTTCGCTTGAGCGACCATGCGCTCGTAGGACGCTTTCATGAACTCGGCCTGGATTTCCATGGCGCTCTGAGGGGTCTTCGCCTCAGACAGCTTCTTCATCGTGGCGGTGCCATGCTCGAAGGACTGCTTGGTGAAGTCCGCCATCTCGGTGCCGACGGTCTGGTTCGTCCGGGCGACGAGCGACACGCTCTTCATCGCCGAATCGAAGCCGGACTTGTCGAAAGCGGGGATCTTGTCGAAGGGCTGGAAAGTCATGGGATGCGAGATACCCTTGCGGGCATTCCTCTGGGGCCGGATGTCGACAAGGCCGGTTCCCCGACCCGCGGAATCGACCAACGCCGTCTTTATGTGCAATGCACCATCGATCGTCAAGATTTATATTGCACCGCAGCGAAAGCGAGCAAATTGATGCCGAGGCATTAACCGGGCCGTAACCGCGTCGACCTAGCCTGATTGACAGATGTTGCGAGGGCACGGCGGCACGTTCGCCGGCCTTGCAGTGATGATGCAGTGCAAGCCGACCTCAGGGTCGGTTGTCGAGGACACCCCGTCGCGATGCGTAGCGTTCCGAGTCGCTCCCGGACGACCCATGGACTGCCGGCCCTGATTACGGCCGCAGCCGTTCTCACGGCCATCGCCTCGCCCGCCGATGCGCGTCGTGGGCACCATCACCGGGGCGGTGGCGGGGGCTACAACCCGCCCTACGCCGCCATGGTGGTCGATGTGAAGACGGGCCGCACCCTGCACGCGGTCAACGAGGATTCCCTCCGCCACCCGGCGTCGATCACGAAGGTGATGACGCTCTACATGCTGTTCGAACAGCTCGAGCGTGGCCGTTTCAACCTCGACTCGCCCCTGACCATCTCGGCATTCGCCGCCGCCCGGCCGCCGTCCAAGCTCGGTCTCCGGCCCGGCTCGACGATTGAGGTGGAGGACGCGATCAAGGCGATCGTGACGAAATCCGCCAATGACGTGGCCTGCGCCATCGGCGAGAACATCGCCGGCTCGGAGCCGAAATTCGCCGAGATGATGACCCGCAAGGCACAGGCCCTGGGGATGTCCCGGACCAACTACGCCAACGCCTCGGGCCTGCCCGATGCGGACCAGATCACCACGGCGCGCGACCTGACCATCCTCGCCCGGGCGATCCAGGACCGGTTTCCGCGCTACTACAAGTACTTTCAGACCCGCTCCTTCGCCTTCCGCGGCCGGGTCATCGGCAACCACAACCGGCTCCTGGGCAATGTCGAAGGCGTGGACGGCATCAAGACCGGCTACACTCGCGATTCCGGCTTCAACCTGATGACCGCCGCCAAGTCCGACGACCGCCAGATCGTGGCGATCGTGCTCGGCGGAAAGTCCGGTGCCAGCCGCGACCGCATCATGGCCGATCTCGTCCGGGCGAACCTGCCGCGCGCCTATGCCGGCAACCGCCAGGCACCGGCGGTCACGGAAGTCGCCGAGCGTGGCCGCCCGGCCGTGGTGGCGGACGCCACGTCGCGGACGCGCACTCAGGTCGCCTCGGCCGACGACGAGGAGATCGAGGTGGAGACCACCGCCTCGACCCAACCTCTCGACATCAGCCCGCGCCAGACCACGACCCCTGGAAGCGCCGGTGCCAAGTGGCGGAGCGGCGCCCTCCCGGCCTCGGCTCAGGCCTATGCACCGAGCAGCGCGCCCGCCGCTTTCCCTGGAACCAAGGCTTCGCCCAGCGGCAAGTCGGATGCACGTCTCGCATCGGTCGATGGCGCCCGGCCCGAGCCCGCCCCGAAGTCAGCGTCCACGAGCCGCGTCACGCCTACCGCCTGGGTGATCCAGCTCGGCGCCATGGACGACGAAGACAAGGCTAAGTCGATGCTTTCCGAGGCGCGCAGCCGGGCCGGAAGCGCCCTTTCCAAGGCCTCGCCCTACACGGTCAGGGTCGATCATGGCGGCGCCACCCTCTACCGGGCCCGGTTCTCGGGCTTCAGCGAGCAGGAAGCCGCGCAGGACGCTTGCTCGACCCTGAAGCGCAACGGCTTCAACTGCTTCGCCACGCGAAGCTGAAACCCGCCATCGTGACGGCTTAGCTTTTCAGAAGCTGGAAGCCCTCCTGACATCGGTGACGACGCCATTTGCGTCCTCGCCGAACCCAGTCGGCTGTTCGCCGGCCGGGTCCGATCGAGCATTTTTCTGGCAACGCGCGTGGAGTATCAGCGATGTCGGCTCACAAGCCTGTCTCGGGCCGCGTTGATGCGCGAAGCCCCCTCGACCGTTCCGCCCTGGTCGGGATGCCACCGTTTCATCAGCGTGCGATGAGCCGTGCGGATCTGCTGCAGGGTCGCCCCGCTCTGAAGCCCCAGGATCTGGTGGGCCTCCTCTTGCGTCATCGCCCCTGGATCCGGCGGACGGCGCGACCGCGCGTCGGAATCTCTCTCAGCGTCTTCACGCCCGGCGGCCGTTCTGCCGTCGAGATACGTCTGTAAACGGCGAGCGGCGATGCGGTCGACTTTGCGGCAGACGGCGAGGATCTGTATCAGCGCCGCTTCAGGAAGCTGCGACAGGCGCCGCCCGGCATAGGGACCGATCTGGACGATCCCGTCAGCGGTCCGCCCATCGGGCATCACCTCGAACAGCACGATCGTGGGCCGCGAGACGGATGCGCGCCTGAACAGGCCGCGAAGCCGGACGAGCACGGCGTCTACACCATCGAGGAACCAGAACGCGACGCCCCCGAACAGGATCGCGAGTTCGATCCGACCACGAACCGCAGCCACGCCGGCCAGGGCGAGCAAGACATAGCCGCCGATCCGTCTCGCCAGTCGCGGCGTGATCAGCCGACCCATGCGCCGGACGAGGTGGGGCTTGGCGGTCTTGGCGTACCACCACAGGACGAACAGGGCCGCGAGGGCGGCAAGGATGGTCATCGGCGCATGTCGTGGTCGAGCGTGACCCGTCCGCCGATCCTGACCTGGACATCGCCGATCCGGTGGAAACCGCCCTGCGTTCCCACCTGCTCGGCGCTGCGATCCGGACACGTGTCGCGCGGCGGGAGGCGCCCCCCCTCGGGAGCATCGTCGCGGCATAGGCGCCGCGACGCGTCCCTCGCTCCGGCCGGCATCACGCCGAGCACGAGCGCGACGCGGACGAGGGATCGGAACAGGCGGGCCTTCGTCGTCATTGCGGTGTCTTGCGTGTTGTCGTTCGGCGCGGTTTCAACCCTACTGCACCGGAAACGGCCTTTGTGACAGCCCGGCCTGGGAAAGCCTTATTGCCGCGTCTCTGCCACATCCGCCGTGATGACCTTCACCTTGCGGATGCGGCCGTCCCGCTCGACGGCGAGATCGACGGCCTTGCCGATGCCCGCCGCCTCCATCGCGGCGGTGAGATCGGCGAGGCGGTGCACCGGCTGACCGCCGGCTCCGACGATGACATCGCCGATCGTACCGGTCTGGACATCGACACCGCGCAATCCGGCCTCGGCGGCCGGCGATCCGCGCAGGACCCGCAGGACCACGACGCCGTCGATCCCGAGACGCGCGGCGGTCGCTTCCTGACCGGCGATGATGCCGATGCCCGGATTGCGGGTGCGGCCGTTGCGGATGAGTTCGGGCACGACCCGGTTCACCACGTCCACGGGGATCGCGAAGCCGATGCCGGCGCTGGCGCCCGAGGGAGAATAGATCGCCGTGTTGACGCCCACGAGTCGCCCCGCGGAATCGAGGAGCGGCCCCCCGGAATTGCCGGGATTGATCGCGGCGTCGGTCTGGATCACGCCGGACAACTCCCTCCCCTCCCCCGTCGGGAGGCGGCGACGAAGAGCGCTGATGACGCCCGTCGTGAGGGTATGGTCGAGGCCGAACGGGTTGCCGATGGCGAAGGCCGCTTGCCCGACCTTGAGATCCGCCGAGGTACCGATGGCCAGGGGCGGCGGAACGACACCGGTGCCGCCGAGGCGAAGCACGGCGAGATCGTAGCTCGGCGCGGTCCCGACGATCGTCGCCGGGCGGACCTCCCCCGAGGATAGGCGGACGGACACCGAGCCACCCCGCTGGGCCGCGCCCGCCACCACGTGATTGTTGGTGACCACGTGCCCGGCGGCATCCCAGACGAAGCCCGTGCCCGTCTGCGCGCCGTTGCCCCCTTCGCCCTCCTCGGAATCGGGGCTCATCAGGGAACGCCCCTGGGCAGCGGCCTGGGCGAAGACATGCACGACCGACGGGCTCGCGCGCTCGAACAAGGTCGCGGTGGACGTTTCGGATGGGGCCAGATCCCCCCGGGCCGTGATCGCCCGAGGAGTTTCAGCCGAGAACAGGAGCGCCGCCAAATAGGGCTGTCCGACGTAGAGCGCCATGAGCACCAGGGCCGCCGTGATCGCCATGCGGCCAAAGCGATCCGACATGTCACATCCCTTTCACAGCTTTGGAAAAATTCTGGACTGCGTCCGTCGCATTAACTGGTCGGTCACCCATCTCCGTTCAACTGTTTTCACGGGCGGCACGATCCGAGTGCGCGGGCACACGGTTCCGTCCTAAGGTTCAAGCTACAAGTTCAATCAGCACTGTCACCCTAAACTCTTCATCATAAAAAGAGGGCGTCCCAGGGCAGCCGCTTAAAGCTTTGTGTTCAAAACATGATGTTTAAGGCGGGGGATAAAGGATCGGGTCTGCCATACTCATCATGGCAATGCCCAAATTGATCGCAAAGCTGCCCTAGAGATGCTTCCATTCTCACGGAAACACGTCCCGCTCTGGCTGCACCGAATGCTGGCCCAGCAGCACAGACCCGCGGGGAACGACCCTCTCAGGTTCAAGGAAAACATCGCTATGGAAACCGAAGCCCTCGAACGTCCCGCCGATCTAACGATCTGGCGGACCACCCCCGTCCCGGCGCCGCTGGCCCAGCCCGCGCGCTACGGCACCCTTCGCGAGGCGATCGAGGCCGCCGCAGGCGCCCTGACCGACCCGGCAAAGCAGCCGTGGATCATCACCGAGGAAGGCGAAATCCTCTCGCCGAACTGGATCCGCACCTATCTCAACTAAGGTGATGCGGCCTCTCGCAACCTCCTGACGAGGCCAGGAAGACCCAGCCGCCGGCGCGGAACCGACCGCGCCGCACGGCGGACGTCCCGATCTGTCGTGAACCGAGCCGAGCTGTCCGTTACGTTTTCGGCCCCTGGCGACACGCACGACCCATCCTGCCGGATGACCTGCCCCGATGCGGGCGATCATCCGGCCTCTCCACCGATGGTAACCGGGGCTCAGACCTGCCGGTCCACGACTGCGCCTTGGCCTTCGGGAAGAACAGCCTTCTGTTGATCGGCGGATTGCTGCAAGAGCTGGGCGATGGCCCGATCACTCTCACCCTGCTTGCGTATGAAGGTCGTCTGCATCGACTCGCGCGTCGCAGCGCTCTGGTTCGAGACGATCGACTGCGCGAGGCCGGCGATGGAATCACTCATGAACGGGGTTCCTCATGGCTCAGACGGGCTTAGCCCGCTCGATCTTGCCAAACACTGAAGAAAGCCAGTCGCTATTGTTTGTAATTTCCCCGTTCGATCTCGCCGTGCCTATAAACCTCCGGCTTGTTCACGAGGGAGACCAGAACGTAGGAAACGATCATCAGCAGGTACCAGGAACCAAGCTTCGGCCAGGAAACCATCGCCCAGGTCGATACCTGGTTCGGATAGAGCCAGACCCGCGTTCCGGTGCCGATGTTCTCGGCGAGCCAGATGAACAGGGCGACGAGCAGGAAGCCCAGGAGAAGCGGCATCCGCCGGTGTACCCGCCAGACCTTGAAATACACCCAGGTTCGGCCGAACAGCAGAGCCGTCGCCGCGAACAACCCGAGGCGGATGTCCGTTACGTAGTGGTGCGTGAAAAAGTTAAGGTAGATCGCCGTGGCCAGCAGAAGCGTCGCACCGGTGCCGGGATGGTGGGTGAAGCGGAAATCGAACAGGCGCCACACCCGGGCGATGTAGGAGCCAATGCTCGCATACATGAAGCCCGTGAAGAGCGGCACGCCGGCGATGCGGAACAGGCTCACCTCCGGGTAGATCCATGATCCGACGGCGGTCTTGAAGATTTCCATTACCGTCCCGACCACATGGAAGAGAGCGATCACCTTCGCCTCCTCCCAGGTCTCCATGCGCAGAGCGAGAAGGACGACCTGGATCATCACGGCCGAGAGGGTCAGCATGTCGTATCGGCTGAGCGTGGCCTGGGCGGGATAGAACAGGTAGCTGCCGATCAGGAGGGCGCACAGCAATCCGCCGAACAGGCAGGCCCATCCCTGCTTGATGCCGAAACGCAGGAATTCGTAGACCCCGGCCACCAGAGGTCCACGTGCCAGAGCCCAGGCGCCGACCCGCGCCTCGATGGCGACGAACCGGGCAATGGGGCGCCATAGGCAGGCCGCGCTGGCGGTCGGAATGTCTGTCACGGTGGCTGTCCCGAAGCTTTTGCGGTCTCCCTTTACCCGAATGGAGACCAGGCCCACATCGAGGCTCGGCCTTATCGATCGCGCGAGAGACCGACCGTTTGACGATCCACACGTTGTCCGACGAAACCGATCCCGAAACGCGCCGCGTGCGGCGGAACCTCGCCCGGCTTCAGGTTCTGCTCGAACGCCGCCGCGTACGCGCCGTGGCCATGCGCGGTGTCCGTGGGGCTCTCGGCGGCGGCGCCAGCTTCGCCGCCTTGGTGAAGCTGAAGCTCGCCGGCTCCCTCTTGCTCAAGGGCGGGCTAGCCTTGCTCGTCGGGCTCTGTTTCGCCTGGCCTGTCGTGGCCGGTCTACTCCTCGGGCTCGTCCTCGTCGTTCTCGCCGTGGTGGGTGCCTTCGAGGGCGAGGCGCCGAGTTGTCCCGATTCATGCTGGAGCGCCTCAAGGCGACGCGACAGGCTGCGCGAGCTGATCGACGAGCGTCTCGGATGGCTCGAAAGCCGCACCGGCCCGGCACCGCGATATCGCCGACCGTGACGAGATTGTCCCGCTCGTCGAACCCGGACCGACCGGTCCGATGACGTCACTGTTTCTCAAAATGGATTTGAGAGGGATAGCCCGAAGCCGGTGCTTCACTATAATGCTTCGCCAAACGCCGCCGCACGAGTTCGATCACATGACGTCCCGTATCCCCGATTTCGCGAACGTCCCCTACGCGGCAGATGCCTTCACGGCGCCAGTGCCGCCCGCAGGCGAGCCATGGATGACGCCCGAGGGCATCCCGGTGAAGGGCGTGTACGGGCCGGAGGATCGCGAGGGGATCGAGTTTCTCCATACCTATCCGGGTGTGGCACCCTACCTGCGCGGCCCCTACCCGACCATGTACGTGACCCAGCCCTGGACCATCCGGCAATATGCCGGCTTCTCCACGGCCGAGGATTCGAACGCGTTCTACCGGCGCAATCTCGCCGCCGGACAGAAGGGCCTGTCGGTCGCCTTCGATCTCGCTACCCACCGCGGCTACGATTCCGATCACCCGCGTGTCTCGGGCGATGTCGGCATGGCCGGCGTGGCGATCGATTCGATCTACGACATGCGGACGCTGTTCTCGGGCATCCCGCTGGACGAGATGACCGTGTCGATGACGATGAACGGCGCGGTGCTGCCGATCCTCGCCCTCTACATCGTGGCGGCCGAAGAGCAGGGCGTGCCGCCCGAGAAACTCGCGGGCACGATCCAGAACGACATCCTCAAGGAGTTCATGGTCCGCAACACGTACATCTACCCGCCGGCGGGCTCGATGCGGATCATCGGCGATATCTTCGCCTACACCTCTGCCCATATGCCGAAGTTCAATTCGATCTCGATCTCCGGCTACCACATGCAGGAAGCCGGGGCGACCAACGACCTAGAACTCGCCTACACGCTCGCCGACGGCGTCGAGTACATCAAGGCGGGTCTCGCCGCCGGGCTCACCATCGACAAGTTTGCCCCACGACTGTCGTTCTTCTGGGCGATCTCGACGAACTTCTTCATGGAGATCGCCAAGATGCGGGCGGCGCGCCTGATCTGGGCCAAGCTCGTAAAGGAGTTCGAGCCGAAAACGGATAAATCCCTCCCCCTGCGCACCCACAGCCAGACATCGGGCTGGTCTCTGACCGCACAGGACGTGTTCAACAACGTCACCCGCACGTGCATCGAGGCGATGGCCGCGACGCAGGGCGGCACCCAGTCGCTTCACACCAACGCCCTCGACGAAGCACTCGCGCTCCCCACCGACTTCTCGGCCCGCATCGCCCGCAACACGCAGCTTTTCCTGCAGCAGGAGAGCGGCACGACGCGCATCGTCGACCCGTGGGGCGGCTCCTACTATGTGGAGAAGCTCACTCAGGACATCGTCGCCCGCGCCTGGGAGCACCTGCGCGAAGTCGAGGAATTGGGCGGTATGGCAAAGGCCATCGAGGCCGGCATCCCCAAACTGCGCATCGAGGAAGCGGCGGCCCGCGCCCAGGCGCGGATCGATTCCGGCCGTCAGACCATCGTCGGTGTCAACAAATTCAAGCCCGAGGACGATCGCGCCATCGAGTTGATGCGCGTCGACAATGGCAATGTCCGCATGCTGCAGATCGACAAGCTCAAGAGGCTGCGCGCCGAGCGCAATCAGGCCGATGTCGATGCCGCGCTGGCGGCACTGACCGCAGCCGCCCAGGGAGAGGGCAATCTCCTGGCGCTAGGTGTCGAGGCTGCCCGCGCGAAGGCCACGGTGGGAGAGATTTCCGACGCCCTGGAGAAGGCCTGGGGCCGGCATCGCGCCGAGATCCGCTCGATCTCGGGTGTCTACAAGCGAGAGGTAGGTGGCATGTCGCCGGTGGTCGAGACCGTTCGTCAGCTCGTGGAGACCTTCGAGGAAAATGACGGGCGGCGCCCGCGCATCCTCGTCGCCAAGATGGGCCAGGACGGGCACGACCGTGGCCAGAAGGTCATTGCGTCGGCCTTCGCCGATCTCGGCTTCGACGTCGATATCGGCCCACTCTTCGCCACTCCGGCCGAAGCCGCACGACAAGCTGTGGAGAACGACGTCCACATCGTCGGCGTTTCGTCTCTCGCCGCCGGCCACCTGACGCTGGTGCCCGAATTGAAGGCGGCGCTGACTGAACAGGGACGCGGCGACGTGATGATCGTGATCGGAGGCGTGATCCCCCCGGGTGACTATCCGGCGCTCTATGCCGCTGGCGCATCAGCGATCTTTCCGCCCGGCACGGTCATTGCTGAAGCAGCCGTGAAGCTGATCGAGGAATTGAGCGGCAGGCTTGGCTACAACGCGCGGCAGGCCGCCGAGTAGGATGACCGTATTGCCGCATCGGCATTCTTGAAGATAACTCCGAGGCCATTGCCGGACGCTCACCTCCTGCCCTAATCGCGTCCGTCGCATATTTTGCCCCGCAACGGGTTGGTTGCGGCGCAGCAAGATCGTATTTCCCGGCATCGTACTGAACCTGAAATTGTGAGTTGACGCCGATGGCCTCAGGATTTTCCGCCCTCATCCATCCGGTCATCCTATGCGGTGGCTCCGGTACGCGATTGTGGCCCGCCTCCCGCGAGAGCATGCCGAAGCAGTTCACGCCGCTCGTGAATGCCGATAGTTCGACCTTCCAGGACACGGCCCGTCGCGTCGCGGATGGAACCGCCTTCTCGCGGCCGACGATCATCACCAGCAGCGACGCCCGCTTCATCGTAGCCGAACAGCTGCTTCAGGCCGAAGTCCAGGCGGACATCGTTCTCGAGCCCGAGCGGCGCGACTCAGCCGCGGCCGTCGCGGTCGCCGCCCTCCATGCCGCCCGGCGCGACCCGGAAGCGGTAGTGCTCATCCTGGCCGCCGATCACGTCATCGGCGACACGGCTGCCTTCGTGGATGCTGCGCGCGCCGCCGCTGTTGGCGCGCAGGCCGGTCGGATCATGACGCTGGGGATCGAGCCCACCGCACCGTCCACGGCCTATGGCTATATCCGCAAGGGCGCATCGATTGACGGGGTCGAAGGCGCGTATGAGGTCGGTCGCTTCGTGGAGAAGCCCAACCGTCACGGAGCGGAAAGCCTGATCGCCGACGGCGCCTTATGGAACAGCGGCTACTTCCTGTTCCGGGCCGACGTCATGCTGGCCGAGCTGGAGACCTATGCTCCGGAAATCCTGGCCGCCACCCGCGCCGCTCTCGATGGGGCGACGACCGATCTCGATTTCCTGCGCCTGGATGCTACCGCCTTCGCAAGCGCGCCGAAGACCTCGATCGATTATGCCGTGATGGAGCGGACCGATCGCGCCGGAGTCTTGCCGGTGTCCTTCCCCTGGTCCGATGTCGGCACCTGGGACGCGGTCTGGGACGTGTTGCCCCGTGATGCGTTGGGTAACGCCGTGCGCGGTCGCGTGGAACTCGTCGAGACCCGCGGTAGCCTCGTGCATAGCGAAGGCGAGCATCTCACTGCCGTGGTGGGTCTCGACGATGTCGTCGTGGTCTCGACCCCGGACGCCGTCCTCGTGACCTCGAAGGCGAAAGCCGGCCTCGTGAAGGAACTGGTCACGCAGTTGCGCGAAAAGGCCCATCCCGAGGCGGATGCGCATCGTCGGATGCTCCGCCCCTGGGGTTGGTACCAGCGCATCGATATCGGCGAGCGCTTCCAGGTGAAGCGCATCATGGTGACGCCGGGCGGGCGGCTCTCGCTGCAGAAGCATTTCCACCGGGCCGAGCATTGGGTCGTGGTTCGCGGGACCGCCGAGGTCACCGTGGACGATCGCGTCGTGCTGGTTCACGAGAACGAGGCCGTGTACCTGCCCATCGGTTCGATGCATCGTCTCACCAATCCGGGCAAGATCCCCCTCGAACTCATCGAGGTCCAGGTCGGATCCTATACCGGTGAGGACGACATCATCCGCGTCGAGGACATCTACGGACGATAGGCGCGACGGCCGGGGGTCAAGCGGCTACGGGTCGCTCGACCCGGCCGCGATAGGACAGGGCCTCGGCGAGATGGAGGCGGCGCACCTGCTCTTCGCCGTCGAGATCCGCCAAGGTTCGTGCCACGCGCAATACGCGGTGGAAGCCTCGTGCCGAGAGACGCATCGTCTCCGCCGCGTTGCGGATCAGAGCCGTACCGTCTGCATCAGGCGCCGCCATCTCCTCGATCAGCGGCACCGGACAGGTTGCGTTCGTGACGACGCCGGTCAGGCCGTGCGCCGCGAAACGTGCGGCCTGCAGCGCCCTTGCCGAGGCCACGCGAGCCGCTGTCTCCGCCGAGCCTTCGGCCGGAGGAGGCAAGATCAGATCGGCCGCCGTGACGGCACCAACTTCGATCCGCAAGTCGATGCGATCGAGGAGTGGCCCTGAGATCCGCGCGCCATATTGGGCGACGCAGCGGTCGTTGGGTCCGCGCCGGCAGGCATAGCCCGGCTCCAGGGCCTGACCGCACCGACAGGGATTCATGGCGGCAATCAGCTGGAACCGCGCGGGGTACGTCACCCGGTGATTGGCGCGGGCTATCATGACCTCGCCGGTTTCCATCGGCTGGCGCAGGGAATCGAGCACCTGCGGTGTGAACTCGGGAAGCTCGTCGAGGAACAGCACGCCGCCATGCGCCAGTGAGGCCTCGCCGGGGCGGGCATTGATACCACCTCCTACGAGGGCAGCCATCGACGCCGAATGGTGAGGTTGCCGGAACGGCCGACGGTTCGACAGAGCTCCGCCTTTCAACTCACCGGCCACCGACTGGATCATCGAGACTTCGAGGAGCTCGCGGGGCCCGAGAGGCGGCAGGATGGAGGGAAGCCGGGCCGCGAGCATCGATTTACCCGCACCGGGCGGGCCATTCATCAGAAGATTGTGGCCTCCGGCGGCGGCGATCTCCAGGGCACGTTTGGCTCCCTCCTGGCCCTTGATGTCGCGAAGGTCCGGCAGCCGTCCCGTGGTCGTGGCCACGGCCGGCTCGGGGCGTGCCATGACCTGACTGCCCTTGAAATGGTTCGCGAGCTGGATCAGGGAGCGCGGGGCCAGAACGTCCATGTCGCCACCGGCCCAGGCCGCTTCAGGCCCAGTCGCGGCCGGGCAGATCAGACCGAGCCCCCGCGAATTCGCCGCCATGGCGGCAGGCAAGACGCCGTTCACCGCTGTGATCGTGCCGTCCAGGGCCAGCTCGCCGAGGACGCAATAACCGGCGAGCGCATCGGGCGGGATCGCGCCGATGGCGGCCATCACCGCAAGTGCGATGGGCAGATCGTAATGCGATCCCTCCTTAGGCAAGTCCGCCGGAGCGAGGTTGACGGTGATGCGCTTTGCCGGAAGCGCGAGTCCCGATGCGATCAGGGCCGAGCGGACGCGCTCCCGTGATTCCGCCACGGCCTTGTCGGCCAGACCAACCACCATGAAGACCACGGCGCCGGGAGCGATCTGCACCTGCACGTCGACGGCACGCGCCTCGATTCCCTCGAAGGCAACGGTGGCGACGCGGGTGACCATGGTTTCGAGCCTCTGAGGTTAAGGCCAAGGTTATGGCGAGCCGGCGCCCGTGACAACCAGCGCGTGCGCCCATGTGGAATTGTCATGGAACTCCGGCAGGGCTGTACCGTTCGCAACCGTCTGATTTCCATCCAAGGAGATGTCCATGTCGATCAAGACAGCCGGCCTCGCAGCTATTGCCCTCGGTTTCGCCCTGACCGGAATCGCCTTCGCCGACAGGGCACCGACGCCCGAGGAACTCACCAAGATCGAGGCGACCTTGAAGAAGGAAGGCTTCGTGAAGTGGAAGAAGATCGAGGTCGAGGATCATGAGATCGACGTGGACGATGCCGTCGATGCCAACGGCAAGCAGTTCGACCTCGAGCTCGACCCCAAGACCTTCGCCATCACCACCCGCGAAGCCGAATAGAGGTCCGGCCTCGTGAGGCGCTTGCGTTACGCCGAAGCGCCGGCCATATAACGCTCGGGAGGTTGGCGAGGGACGTTTCACTCGCCAACCGGGTCAGGTCCGGAAGGAAGCAGCCCTAACGAGACCGAGCGGGTCTTCGTCCAGCCTCCCACCTTCGTCGATCCTCACCGATCGACCTGTCCGAGGCCCCGCGTGGCGGCATTCCCCCGACCCGGGGCCGTTCGAACCACGCAAGGCGGCATGGACGCGACTTCCGGCACACCGAGCGATCTTCCTGGCCTGCCGGGCTTGCCCGAGCCCGTGCCGGCGGTGACGCCCTATCGGGTGCTCGCCCGCAAGTATCGCCCGCAGAATTTCGACGATCTGATCGGCCAGGGCGCCATGGTGCGCACGCTTGCCAATGCGTTCGCGGCCAACCGCATTCCACAGGCGTGGATGCTCACCGGCGTACGCGGCGTCGGGAAGACGACGACGGCCCGCATTCTCGCACGGGGCCTCAACTATGTCCGCGACGGCCATCCCGATACCGGCCCTACCATCGCCATGCCGGAGCTCGGCCGCCATTGTCAGGCGATCATGGAATCCCGGCACATGGACGTGCTGGAGATGGATGCCGCCTCGCATACCGGCATCGACGACGTGCGCGGCATCATCGACGGCATTCGTTACTCGCCGGTCTCGGCTCGTTACAAGGTCTACATCGTCGACGAGGTCCATATGCTCTCGGAGAAGGCGTTCAACGCCTTCCTGAAGACCCTGGAAGAGCCGCCGCCCCACGCCAAGTTCGTCTTCGCCACCACCGAGATCCGCAAGGTCCCGGTGACGATCCTGTCACGCTGCCAGCGCTTCGATCTGCGCCGGGTCGAGGCGGACACCATGGTCGCGCATCTCGCCCGGATCTGTGCGGCCGAGAATGTCGAGGCAGAGCCGGAAGCCCTGGCGGCGATCACCCGCGCAGCCGAAGGCTCCGTGCGCGATGCGCTCTCTCTTCTCGATCAGGCCATCGCCCATGGGGCTGGTCTCGTGACCGGGGCCAGCGTGCGCGACATGCTCGGCCTCGCCGACAGGGGGCGGATCGTCGACCTCTTCGAGGCGGTGATGCGCGGCGACGTTCCGGCGAGCTTCGCGGAAGTGCGTGGCCAGTACGAGGCAGGTGCCGACCCGGCGGTGATCCTGTCGGATCTGGCGAGCTTCACCCATCTCGTCACTCGCCTGAAGCTTGTGCCCGAGGCCGCCGCCGCGGACCCAACGCTCAGCGCCGACGAGCGCGGCCGGGGCGGCGCATTCGCGGCCAAGCTCTCGGTGCGCGCCCTGTCGCGGGCGTGGCAGATACTTCTGAAGGCCATCCCCGAGGTCCAGGTCGCCGCAAGACCGCTGGCCGCCGCAGAGATGGCGCTCGTGCGCCTCGCCTATGCCGCCGATCTCCCGACGCCGGACGAGGCGCTGAGGCAACTGAGGACCGAGGCTCTGGCATCGCCTCAGACGCAAGCGCCACCCACCGCCTCCCCGCCCGCTCCCAGCAGTGCC
>NZ_VRVC01000257.1:0-1638 GCF_008040005.1 Methylobacterium sp. WL19 | reverse complement strand
GGGTGGGACGTCCTGCCAACGCTTCGGTGATCGGGACCTCGTTCAAGTCCAGAAGAACGTCGGGCAAAACCGCCGGTGTCTTCTCTTTACGGTGCTCGACGGTCATTCGCGCCTGACGCTATTGGATGACGCGACGCATGCAACGTCGGCCCGCATCACCGGACTTCATTTACGACCCGGGCGGAGACACGAGCGCAGTATCGTCGCATGGATCGGGGGATGGATGCGGATATCGTCGTTCCATACCCGTCCGATCGAAGACGAACCAAACCACGTTCGCCTGCCGCCGGACGTCCCGTTCCGGTCCGCGATTTCCCCGCAGCGGTCGGGCGACACGCCACCATGACAGTCCTTCCGGCCGATCCCAGACCTCTGCCCGGTCCGACGATCACGGTCGGGCCGGCCTGACGAGGAGAGGCGGCGAGGCGATGCCTCACGTCGGTGCCGTCGCGCGCGGAGACGAAGGCGTGTGCATCCCCTCGCCCCGCACGCGGGGAGGGTGAATTCCCTCCTCGGTTCGAGGGCGAGGCCATGCACGATCGCTCTTCCCCGACCCGATTCGGATCGATCCGTCTCGGGCAATCCTCAGATCGAGGGGAAGGGTAACGGTGGCCCTTCAGCCTTCGAGCTTGGCCACCAGCGCGTCGGAGAGGGCGAAGTTGACGTAGACGTTCTGGACGTCGTCCTGGTCCTCGATGACCTCCACGAGGCGGATCAGCTTCTCGCCGGTCTCGTCGTCGACCTCGATGGTGTTCTGCGCCTTCCAGACCAAGGCCGTGCGGCGCGGTTCGCCGAACCGGGCCTCCAGCGCCTTCGAGACCTCGCCGTAGGAATCCTGGGCGCAGGTGATCTCGTGGCCGTCCTCGGAGGAGCGCACGTCGTCGGCACCGGCCTCGATGGCGGCTTCCAGCATGGTGTCGGCATCCGCCACCGAGGCGTCGAACTCCACCACGCCGACATGGTCGAACATGAAGGAGACGGCCCCCGTCTCGGCGAGGCTGCCGCCGGACTTGGTGAAGGCCGAGCGTACGTCGGAGGCGGTGCGGTTGCGGTTGTCGGTCTGCGCCTCGACGATGAGGGCGGCGCCGCCCGGGCCGTAGCCCTCGTAGCGGATCTCGTCGTAGCTCTCCGCGTCGGCGCCCGAGGCCTTCTTGATGGCGCGCTCGATATTGTCCTTGGGCACGTTCTCGGCCCGGGCCGCGATGATGGCGGCGCGCAGGCGCGCGTTCATCGCCGGGTCGGGCATGCCGAGCTTGGCCGCCACCGTAATCTCTCGGGCGAGCTTGCCGAAGATCTTGGAGCGGACCGCGTCGACGCGGCCCTTGCGGTGCATGATGTTCTTGAACTGGGAATGGCCGGCCATGGCGTGACCTTGGATCGATACGGAGGTGGAACGGAGGAGCACGCATGCGTCGCCGCAGCGGTATTTGGCCGGGTTATAGGCCGGGTCCGCCCACGGAGGCAACGCGAGCGCGCCCGCCGCGTTGGCGGGGTAGGGCTTTTCCGACCCCGGCGGATACGAACATGGCGACATCCCCCCGAGACGACGGGGCCGGGCGACCCTGGTGGCGCCTCGCCCTCACCGCCGGCCTCGGTCTTCTCGCCGGGGCGACGCTGTTCCCCCGGCCGGCGAAGGGG
>NZ_VRVC01000256.1:0-1642 GCF_008040005.1 Methylobacterium sp. WL19 | reverse complement strand
GGCCGGGGCCTGGGCCGAGGCGCCCGAGGGGGCCGCGGCGTTCTGGGTCGCCCCCTGGGGACCCGAGGCACCGGGACCGTTGGAGGCCGTCGGACCGCTCAGGCCCGAATCCTTCTGCGTCTCGCTGCCGGAGGGTTTCTGCGAGCCCGAGCCCGGGGCGGTGACGGCCGTGCTCGTCTGAGCCGTAGCCGAACCGGACGCGGCCGGCTGAGCCGGCGGATGCAGGAACGCCGTAAGTTCCTTGCAGATATTGGCCGGCTTGCCCGCCGATTCGGCCGAGGCGATTGCCGGAACCATCGCCATCGCCGCCGTCACGGCGACGATGGACAATCCTCTGATACTCAAACCCATCATGACACGGCCCTCCCGAGGCCAGCCGCCGCAGCTGCAACGGCGCGATTGACCAAGGAAGGTGCGCGGCACGCGGAAGGTGTCAAGGGCGGCGCGGCGCGCCCGTTCGTCGGGGACCGGCCGTCATCGGGATTCCGCATTGGGAAAGAAGAGCTGCTCCCCACCGATCCGGTAGGCCGCGATGGCCGCCTGGCCCGGGGCCGAGACGAGCCAATCCACGAAGGCCTGCGCCGCCTTCGCCTTCACATGCGGATGTTTTTCCGGGTTCACGACCATCACGCCGTATTGGTTGAAGAGGCGCTTGTCGCCTTCCACCAGGATCTTGAGGTCGCCCCGGTTCTTGAACGACAGCCACGTGCCCCGGTCACTGAGGACGTAGGCATTGGCGGCCGAGGCGGTGTTGAGCGCCGGCCCCATCCCCTGGCCCACATCCTTGTACCAATCGCCGCGCACGGCGCCGAGATCGAGGCCGGCCTCCTTCCAGTAGCGCAGCTCGGCGCTATGGGTGCCCGAGCGGTCGCCGCGCGAGACGAAGGGCGCCTTGGCGGCGGCGATCTTGCGCAGGGCCTCGACGACGCTGGCGCCGGCCGCGCCGGCCGGATCGTCCTTCGGGCCGACGATGACGAAGTCGTTGTACATCACGGGATAGCGCTTCGCGCTCCACCCCTCGCCGACGAATTTTTCTTCGGCGGCGGTGTCGTGGACGAGGGCCACGTCGGCATCCCCACGTCGGGCCGCATCGAGGGCCTGCCCGGTGCCGAGGGCGACCACCTTCACGCCGATGCCGCTGGCCTGGTTGAATGCCGGCAGCAGCTCCTTGAACAAGCCGGATTGCTCGGTGGAGGTGGTGGAGGCCACCGTGATGGTCTCGGCGGGCTCGGCGACACCCGGTGCGGACGACAATCCGGAGACGGCGACGAGGAGGCCGAAGCTCAGGAGAGAGCGGCGAAGGAAGTCCATGGCATTTCTCCGGTGAGATAGGCCCGCGCCTGCGGCGAACGGGGGGATGACAGGGTGGAACGCACGGGTCCATGCTCGACGGCGAGGCCGGCGGCGAGGACGACCACATCCTCGGCCAGACGCATGACCTGACCGAGATTGTGCGAGACGAGGACGACCTTCGTGCCGGCCACCGCCATCGACGCCACGAGATCCTCGATGACGTGGGACGAGGCCGGATCGAGATTGGCGGTGGGCTCGTCGAGCAAGAGGAGATCGGGCGCCCGCGCCCAGGCCCGCGCGAGGGCGAGGCGCTGCTGCTCGCCCCCCGACAGGCGGGTGGCCGGAGCGC
>NZ_VRVC01000255.1:0-1644 GCF_008040005.1 Methylobacterium sp. WL19 | reverse complement strand
CGCTCCGCCCGCTCGCCCGCGCCGAGGCCGAGCGGCGCGAGAGCCAGGGCCACGTTGGCGGCGGCACTCGCACGGACGAGGCCGGGCCGCTGGAACACGAAGGCGGTGCTCGGAGGAGGACGGTCGGATGGCCCGATGCGGATCGTCCCCCCCGTCGGCGCCAGCAATCCGTCGATGAGGCGCAGGAGCACGCTCTTGCCGGCGCCGTTCGCACCGACGATCGCCGTGATGCCGGAGGACGTCACCGACATGTCGATGCCGTTGAGGATGGGCATGTCTCCCACCCGGTAGCGCAAACCTTCGATGACGATGGGGAGTGCCGTGCTCATCCGTAGGCCCGCATGGCATGGGAGCGGAGCAGCGTGGCGGTCGCGCTGACGACGAGGACGATGGCGATGAGAACGAGGCCGAGGGCCAAGGCGAGGGGCAGGTCTCCCTTCTGCGTCTCCAGGGAGATCGCCGTCGTCATGGTGCGGGTATGCCCGTCGATATTGCCGCCGACGACGAGGACGGCCCCGATCTCCGAGATGGCGCGGCCGAAGGCGGCGAGGACCGCCGTCACCAGGGAGAAGCGCGTATCGTAGATCAGGATCGCGGCCCGCCGGGCGGGTCCGAGGCCGAGGGAGCGAAGCTGCTCGCCGAGATGCTCCTCCGCATCGGCGACGATCTGGCGTGCGAGGGCCGCGATGAGCGGGACGACGAGCACCGTCTGGGCCGCGATCATCGCGCCCGGCGTGAACAGGAGGCCCAGCCCCCCCAGCGGACCGGACCGCGACAGGAGAAGATAGAGGACGAGGCCGATGACCACCGGCGGCAGGCCCATCGCCGCGTTGAGGCATCCCGTGACCAGCCTTCGCCCCGGAAATGCCGACACGGCAACGAGGGCCCCGAGGGGCACGCCGACGAGGGTGCCCAGCCCCACCGCCGACAGGCTCACCCGCAGCGACAGGCCGGCGATGGCGACCACCTCCGGATCGAGGGCGGCGAGCCGTCTGAACGTCTCCTCGAGGGTCTGGAACATGGCCCCGGTGCTGTGCGCGGCGAATGTCTCTCGCAAAACTCCCGCTGCGCCGTGGTGCTTCGAGAAAGAGCCGACCGGGACCGGGAGTTGTGTGAGGCACTCTCGCCCCCTCATGCTATCCCTCTCCCTGCCAGTTCAATAGGAAACGGATTGCCTATGAAGGTGGGATTGATCCTCGACGGGACCATTGCGGTGGCGGGCCGGCAACTCGCCTTCGCCCCCACCCTGGCGCTTCTGGACGCCGTCGCCACGGAAGGGTCGCTGCAGGGTGCCGCGGCGCGGCTCGACCTGTCCTATCGCTCGGCCTGGGGCCGCTTCCAGATCCTTGAGGAAGCGCTCGGGCAGCCCGTCATCCGAAAGACCAAGGGGCACGGCAGCGTTCTGACGCCCTTCGGTGCCGCCTTCCATCAGGCGCTCGGCGGCGCATTGCGGGCGAGCGGAGAGATGATTGATCGAGAAGAAAAGCGGTTGGAGGCGACGCTCGCCGGTCTGATCGGGCGTGCCGCCGGCCCCCTGACCTTCGCGGTCAGCCACGATTCCGTCCTGCTCGACGCTCTGCGCGAGATAGGCGGCATCGCGGTCACCATCGCGGGGAGCATGGACGCCCTCTCGCAGTTGAAGGC
>NZ_VRVC01000254.1:0-1655 GCF_008040005.1 Methylobacterium sp. WL19 | reverse complement strand
GTGACGGGCGGCGGCGCGGCCATCCCGGTGGGCGCGAGGCTCGCCACCTGAATGGCGGGACGCGGCGGCGGCAGGGGCATGGTGAGTGCGGCGGAGACGGCGGCGAATTCCGATGGCCGGCGCGGCGGCAGCGGCACGTCGATCGAACTCGCTTCCGCCTCGGCGGGGATCGCCGGCTTGGAGACGTCCCGAATCTCGGAGACGTCCTGGGTCAGGAGGCTCTGGGCATCGCGTCCGTCACGGCGCAGGAGAGCGCCCTTGAGGGCATCGGAGGCGGCCGGCGCGGCATAGGCCAGGGCCTCGCGGGTGCCGGCCCCGTCGTCCGGATCGGCGCTGGCCACGAGAACGGTGGGCTTTGCCCGGGCGCGGGCCGGAGCTTCGGGCGGCGGCGCGGGGGTCTTGGAGCCGCCACCGAAGAGGCTGGCGAAGAAGCCCTTGATGCTCGGGCCGTCATCCTCCTCCACCGTCGCGACCTGGGTCACGCCGAGCACGGTGCCGCCACGGGCGAGCACTTCCGCGCGGGCGAGTTCGTAGCCGGGCAGGGGACGGTTGTCGGCGGGCAGATGCACAGTCTTGCCGTCGGGGAACAGGCGCGCCAGCTGGTCGTGGCTCATGCGCGGCCAGGAGCGGACGGAGCCGACGTCGAGATGGACGAAGGGCGAGCCGGCATGGGGATACCAGCCGACACCGCCGCGCTGCATCCGCATGCCGACCGCGCGGAGTTGGTCGATGGAGACATCCGGCAGGTAGAAATCCATCGCCTTGCCGAGCATGTGCTGGCTGAACTCGGCCACCGCACGCGACCGGCGGCGCAGCATGGCGTTGGTACCCGGTGACCGATAGGCCGAGACCACGGTGATCGGCTCCTGCGAGCCCACAGACCGGTAGGCCTCCCACACCGTGTCGAACAGGCGGGGATCCATCTTGGTGGGCTCGTCCAAGCGCCAGTCGCGCAGCATCCAGTTGAGCTGCTCCAACGCCGCCCGGTCGTAGCGCCCGTCACGTTTGAACGTGATCGTGGCGCTCTCTTTCGTATGGGTATGGTAGATCGAGAGAGTGCGGGTATCGCCGTTGGCGACCGCATCCTGCGTCCCTCGCGTGCCCGCGCCGAGCGCCAGGGCGATGCCCGACGCCGCGACGATCGAACGGCGCAGGCGGGGACGGGAGAAGGCGTCGCGGAGATAGCCCCGAAGGCGAGAGATCGGCTGGGTGGATCGGTCGGCCGGCTGGGCCTCTTCACGCAGCGGAATGCCCACGATCGTCCTCACCTCTGCCAGACCACGCGTTGGCGCGTGGATCATGGTGAACGCAAGGTTACCGAAAACCGTAAAGGAAAGGTTCTCGGATCCTCAGCCATTCGCCGGTCGACACAACGGCTAGGTTTGAACCGTGGCGAAATCGTGCCGGCCCGCCGCCCTGATTCAGCATCGACAAGAGCGGCGGCGCACATTCCTCGCCGCGTGACTTTCGCGCAACGACACCGGCGGCGCGTTACCACCAGCCGCGGGAGACCGGGGCAGGGGCCGGTACCGGTCCCCACGGATCGACAGGGGCCGCTTCGGCGGATCTGGCCGCCGGTGCCCTGACCGCCCGCACGGGATTGGCGCCGGACGGGGCGGGGTGCGATGCGGCGCGGCGAACCTCCGGCGAAGCCT
>NZ_VRVC01000253.1:0-1690 GCF_008040005.1 Methylobacterium sp. WL19 | reverse complement strand
CCCCTGTCGACGCTCCGCCTCCGGTGGGTGCGGACGTGGCTCTGGCGCCGGCCCCGGTCGTCGCCGAACCGGTCTACGTGCCGCCGCCGGCCCCGCCGATCGTGTCGAGCGGACGCTCCTCGGTGGTGGGAAGCTGGAATGCCAAGGACGCCACGGGCGCGACCTGCAAGGTCTCCCTGTCGAGCGCCCCCGCCCTCGACCTCTACAAGGCGAACGCCTCCGGCTGTGCCAACAAGGATCTGGCGAAGGTCACCGCCTGGGATTACCGCGACGGCGAGGTCTATCTCTACCAGCCCGGCGGGACCGTGACGGCCCGCCTGCGCCAGGGTGGGGGTGCGTTGGACGGAGCGCTCTCCAAGTCCGGCGCCTCGCTCGCCCTGGCTAGGTAAGGACTTACGTCATTGCATGAGAAAGCCCGCATAAAGTCTTGTCAGGGCTGAGTTTCAGGGCGTAACCCGCAGCCCCAGCAGCCAGGTATTGGCGCTGAAGCTCGACCCGGCGGAGCTGCTGTCGATCTGCTGGTAGATGTAACTGCCGCGCATGGAGAGCCAGCGGTTGAAGCGGTAGTCGAGCCGGGCGGTGGCGGAGAAGCCGCGCTCGGTGATGTTGACCCGGTCGTAGTCGCTGGCGAGGTAGCCGCCGCCCAGGGTGATCGACAGGTTGCGCAGGAGGTCGTGCTGCACCTCCAGCGTCACCGCCTTGGTCAGAACGCCGCTCGATCCCGCAACGGCGGTCTCGATGATGCCGGTGGCCGCGTTGAGCCGCACGGTGGTGAGCGGGCTCGCCGTCCAGATCAGGGCTGCGTTGACGATCGGGGCGGTGAGGTCCTTCAGGCCTGGATCGACATAGGTCCGGTGCTGGAGACCCGCCGAGACCTCGCCGCTGACGAAGCGGGTGAGCGCCACGCGGGCGCCGCCCGTGACCGTGATGCCGTCGGAATTCCGGCGGATCCCGTTGGAATCGGTGCGCAGGTCGTAGACGCGGGTATCGGCCAGGACATCGACGAAGGGCGAGATGACGGGCGAGATCTCGTAGGAGGCGCGCAGTCTCAACCCGTACTGGTTCAGGTTGCGGTCGCTCTGGTTCAGGATCGCCCCGTTCGACAGCGTCGCGCTCTCGAACTCCGACCGGTCGATGAGGCCGCGCAGGGAGACCTGCAGCCGGTTGAACGTCTCGGTGACGCCGATCGTCGTGCCGTAGCTCGCCACGATCGGGCGGTTCGACAGCGTGGCGTTGATGTCCGGCGAGCCCGGCCGCTGTGTCTCGACGAGGAAGCGGGTCTCTACGTCGACGGTGGTGCTGCGGTTGGCGTCGAGGCGCAGGCGAACCGTGCCAGCGCCATTGGGCCGGCTGGCGGCCTGGTTGTCGGGAAAGTCGAGATAGCCGCCGCGGAGTTCGCCCGCGAGTTCATGCGAGGACCAGTCGCTGCGGAAGGCGAGCTCGCCCTCGGTGCGCAGGGCGAGCGACCCCTTGGCGCGGTTGGCGGTGATCTGGTCCGGATTGGTGTCGTAGCCGACGCTCTGCTGGAACACCGGCAGGAACGTGAAGGTCCCGAGCTTGATGCCGAGGGGGGCATAGGCCTCGTCCACCACCAGCGGCCTGCGCAGGGCGGCGCCGAGGAAGGCGCCTGGCGTGCCGATTCCGGCCAATGGCAACAGGGTCAGGGACGGCGCCGGGGGCGGAGCGGGCG
>NZ_VRVC01000252.1:0-1889 GCF_008040005.1 Methylobacterium sp. WL19 | reverse complement strand
GCCGAGGTCGCCCCCCTGCCCGCTTCGGCCAAGCGCGTGCCCGATGCCGTGGCCACCGGCCGCCCGAGCCGGGAGGAGGCCGAGGCCGCCGTGCGCACCCTGCTGCGCTGGGCCGGTGACGACCCGAGCCGCGAGGGTCTCAAGGACACGCCCGCCCGTGTGGCGAAGGCCTATGGCCAGCTCTTCGGCGGCTACGAGCAGGATGCCGATGCCCTGCTCGAGCGCGTGTTCGAAGAGGTCGAGGGCTATTCCGACATCGTCCTCGTGCGCGACATCCCGTTCTATTCCCATTGCGAGCACCACATGGTGCCGTTCATGGGCCTCGCTCATATCGCCTATTACCCCACCAAGGGCGTGGTCGGCCTGTCGAAGCTCGCCCGCGTGGTCGACACCTTCGCCCGCCGCCTGCAGACGCAGGAGACCATGACGGCCCAGATCGCCGACGTGATCGAGAGCATCCTCAAGCCGCGCGGCATCGCCGTGATGGTGGAGGCCGAGCATCTCTGCATGGCCATGCGCGGCGTGCAGAAGGCCGGCGTCTCCACCCTGACCACGCAGTTCCGCGGCGTGTTCAAGGACGATGCCAACGAGCAGGTCCGGTTCCTGACCCTCGTCCGCAACAACAAGAACTGACGCGGGCATTCCACGCGATGACGGTGAGCCAAGCTTCCGCCGTGCCCGGTGGGTTCTCCCTGCCCGGTTCGCGCAAGGATGTGGAGGAAGGCGGAACGCTGACCCCGCGCTTCGACGCGAACGGTCTCGTCGCCTGCATCGCCGTCGATGCCCATGACGGCCGGGTCCTGATGCTCGCCCACATGAACGCCGAATCCCTGCGGCTCACCCTCGAGACCGGCGAGGCCTGGTACTGGTCGCGCTCGCGGAGCGAGCTCTGGCACAAGGGCGCCACGAGCGGGCAGGTCCAGCGCGTCGTCGAGATGCGGGTCGATTGCGACCAGGACGCGCTTTTGATTTCGGTGGAGGTCGGGGGCGACGGCGGTTGTTGCCATACCGGGCGACGCTCCTGCTTCTACCGCGCCGTCTCCCTCGATCCGGTATCCGGCGAGGCCCTGCTCGGACCCGCCGGGCCGTGACCTGGGATGGGCTGTCCTTTCGCGGGGTCGCCCTCTACCGCCAGGGCATGCTGTCTACCCTGTCGCAGAAGCCGGTCTTTCCACGGGGCAATGTCGAGCCCGTAGCCGAACAGCCGCCGCCGCGACCGCGAATCGGCCTCGCTCTGGGCGGCGGTTCCGCGCGAGGCTGGGCGCATATCGGCGTCATCGAGGTGTTGGAAGAGGCCGGCATCCACCCCGACATGGTGGCCGGCTGCTCCATCGGTGCCGTCGTGGGGGGATGCTACGCCGCCGGCAAGCTCGATCTGCTCAAGGATTTCGCCCTGTCGCTGACGCGGCGGCGGGTCATGGGGCTCCTCGACCTGCGCCTGGGGTCTGGCCTCATCGCCGGCGAGCGGTTGAAGCGCCGCCTCGAAGGCGATCTCGGCACGCGGCGGGTGGAGAACCTGCCGATTCGCTTTGCCAGCGTCGCGACGGATCTCGGCTCGGGCGACGAGGTCTGGCTGACCCGTGGCTCCCTGGTGGAGGCGATCCGGGCCTCCTACGCCCTCCCCGGCCTGTTTCCCCCGGTGCGTCTCGACGGGCGCCTGATGATGGACGGAACGCTGGTGAATCCGGTGCCGGTCAAGCTCGCGCGCGGGCTCGGGGCCGAACTGGTGATCTGCGTGAACCTCAACGGCGATCCGCGGACCGAGCCCGGTCTGGTGATCGGGCCCGACGGCGACGGGGCCGCCTCGCCGGCCCTGCCCCTCACCACGTCGCGCCGGGGGTGGAACCTGCTGAACCGCATGCGCGGCACCGGTCGGCGCGGGCCGGCGC
>NZ_VRVC01000251.1:0-1998 GCF_008040005.1 Methylobacterium sp. WL19 | reverse complement strand
CCGCCGAAGTTACTGCCCCCGCCGAAGTCGCTGCCCCCTCCGAAGTCGCTGCCGTCGCATCGGACCCGGTCGAGCCGTTCACGAACTCGATCGCCGAGATGATGCGGCGTCTCGACCGGATCGACCACAAGATCGGCCAGGACCAGCAGGCCTCGCAACAGGCGGCGAGCCGGACGATCGAGGAGATCGAGGCCCGGATCAGCACCGTGCTCGATGCCGGCCTGTCCCCGGCCGCGCAGATGGCCGAGCGCCTGGGCCAGATCGAGCGCCGCATGGTCGAGCTCGGCGAGCAGCTGGCGTCCCCGCGGCCGATCGGCCGGCGCGGCCGTCCGGCGGAGGCCGAGATCCGCGACGCCGTCGCCGAGATCCGCCAGCGCCAGCGCGAACTCGATTCCGACGGGACGCCCGCCCAGGGCAAGGCGAGCGGTGCCGCTCTCCGGATGCCGTCTCCCGCCATTTCCGAATTGCAGGCCGAGACGAGCCGCCTGCGCGAATCGATCGGCGGCCTCGCCACGGGTCGCGACGTCGGCGCCCTCGAACAGGCCATGCGCTCCCTCGTCACCGGGGTCCAGCGCGCCCAGGAGCCGGCCGACCTCGCCGCCATCGCGGCCCCCATCGAGTTGATCCGCGTTCAGGTCACCCGTCTCGCCGACGACGTGGCCGAGAACGTCCATGCCCGCGTCGCCAATGACGTGGAGCGCCTCGCCGCGAAGGTGGACGGCGCGCTCAGCAACAGCACGCCGGGCTTCGCCGACCGCGACGAGCTCGGCAACCTGTTCCGCGAGCTCGACGAGATCCGCCGCCTGATCGCCGCCCTGGCCGGGCCGGAGCGGATCCAGAGCCTCGCGCAGGGTCTCCAGGCCATCAGCGCCCAGATCACCGAGCTGCAGGGCGGCGTCGGCGGCGACGGCTCCAACATGGCCGAGCTGCGGCCCCTGCTCGAAGAGATCCGCACCGGATTGCGGACCCCGCAATCGGGGGGGATCGAGGAACAGATCCAGGCGATGGGCGCCAAGCTCGACGCCCTGCGTGACGGTGCCTCCGGCGGCGGCGGCAACTCGGACGCGATCATCGTGCGCATCGACGCCCTGGCCGACAAGGTCGAGCGGGCCAGCGTCAATCCCGTCGGCGACCTGATCGGCCGCCTCGAAGACCTGGGCGAGACCCTGCGCCGGCCGGTGATTCCCGGCGGCGACCTCGCCTCGATCCACGGCATGCTCCACGACCTCGCCGAGAAGCTCGACCGTGTGGGCGGCCCCGTCGGGCCGCGCGCCGAGGGGCTGGATGCCCTGGAAAAGCAGGTCCTGGCGCTCGCCAGCCGTATCGACACGCGGGACGCCGACCCGGCCCTCGCGGGGCTCGAGCGGACGATGTCCGACCTCCTGGCCCAGGTCTCGGCCCTGCGCGACGAAGCACCGATCGAGGCCGCCGTGGAGCGGGCGGCGCGCAACGCCGTCGCCGAGAGCATCGGGACCACCGGCGATACCGGCGAACTCGAACTGCTCAAGGCCAGCCTCGCCGACCTTCGCATGCACCAGGCCGCCTCCGAGCAGCGGATGCAGGCGACCCTCGACGGTGTCCATTCGACCCTGCACAAGCTCGTCGGCCAGCTCGGCGCCCTGGCGGAGGGCGGAGCGCTCCCCACCAACCACGCCTGGTCGACCCATGACCTCGCCGAGCGCCTCGCGGTCGCCACCGGCCGCGTGGACGAGCGTGCGCCGATGCAGAGCGGAATCGGCGTTCGGCGCCCCGAAGCCCTGCGGGTGAGCCCCACGACGCAATCCTTCGAACTCGGCCATGTGACGGACCTGCCGCTGGAGCCCGGCACCCGGCGTCCGAACCCGGATCGTCCCGCCGACGCCACGACGGATGCCGCCGCGCCGACCGAGAGCGACATCAAGACGAGCTTCATCGCCGCCGCCCGGCGCGCAGCGCAGGCGGCGCAGAACGAGGCGGCCGAGGCTGCCCGCTCGCCCGGGATGCGCGGTCGCGCCTCAT
>NZ_VRVC01000250.1:0-2014 GCF_008040005.1 Methylobacterium sp. WL19 | reverse complement strand
GTGCGGCGGGGCCGGTAGTGGAGACGCTGGCCGTGCCGCCGAGGGGCAAGGACGGCGACGGGATCGAGCCGGTATCCTGCGGTTCGCTGGGAACGGACGCCCGAACCATCTGTGGCGGCGGCGGGGCGGGGAGATGAGCCAGCCGGTCGGCACTGACGAAGCCGATCGCCAGGACGCTCAGGCCGAAGACGCTGCCGACGACGAGGAAGCGCAAAATACGCACGCGATACGCTTTCTACAAATACTCAACACCTTGAATACCGCTTTTAAACCAAGGCCGTTAACGAACCCGAGCATCGCCGTCCGGCCCGACCGTGCCATTTTCTGACCCTTCCTCCCGTCGCGGGCGGGAGGCGGTCACAGGATCTGGCTGAGGAAGGCCTGGGTGCGGGCGTGGCGCGGCCTCTCGAAGAACTCGGCCGGCGGCGCCACCTCGATGACCTGGCCCTCGTCCATGAACACCACGCGGTCGGCGACCTCGCGGGCGAAACCCATCTCGTGGGTGACGCAGAGCATGGTCATGCCGCCGCGTGCCAGCTCGGCCATGGTGTCGAGGACCTCCTTGACCATTTCCGGGTCCAGTGCCGAGGTCGGCTCGTCGAACAGCATCACCTTCGGGCTCATGCACAAAGCGCGGGCGATCGCCACCCGCTGCTGCTGCCCGCCCGAGAGCTGGCCGGGAAACATCCCCGCCAGCTGCGGGATGCGGACGCGCTCGAGATAGCCCATCGCCAGTTTCTCGGCCGCCGCCCGGCCCATCCGCTTCACGTGGACGGGGGCGAGGGTGCAATTCTCCAGCACGGTGAGATGGGCGAACAGGTTGAAGTGCTGGAACACCATGCCGACCTCGCGGCGCACGGCGTCCACGCTCGCCTGCGCGCCGGTGAGTTCGATGCCGTCCACATGGATCGTGCCCTGCTGATGCGCCTCGAGGCCGTTGACGCAGCGGATCAGGGTCGATTTGCCCGAGCCCGAGGGGCCGCAGATCACGATCTTCTCGGCCTTCGCCACCGTGAGGTCGACGTCGCGCAGGACGTGATGGGCGCCGAACCACTTGTTGACGCCGGAGAGCGCGACGGCGGGGGAAGTCTGCGGTGCCTTCAAGGATTCACTCGTCATCGTCTGTCTCCCGCCGCGAGGCGGCGCTCGATGAACCCGGCATAGCGCGCCATGCCGAAGCAGACGGCGAAATAGACGAGGGCGGCGAAGATGTAGGCGGTGGCCGGGATGGTGGCGGCCGACCAGCGCGGATCGGCGCGGGAGGCTTCCAGCACGCGAATGAAATCGCTGATGCCGACGATGGAGACCAGGGTCGTGTCCTTGAACAGGCCGATCATCGTGTTGACGATGCCGGGCAGCGCCACCTTCAGCGCCTGGGGCAGGATGACGAGGCGCAGCGCCTGGCTTCGGCCGAGACCGAGCGCCGCCGCCGCTTCGGCCTGCCCCTTCGGTACGGTCTGCAAGCCGCCGCGCACCACCTCGGCCATGTAGGCGGAGGCGAAGAGCGCGATGCCGACCAGCGGCCGCAGCAGGCGGTCCACGGTGATGTCGCCCGGCAGGAACAGCGGCAGCATCACGTTGGCCATGAACAGCACCGTGATCAGCGGCACCCCGCGCCAGAACTCGATGAAGGCGGTGGAGAGCACGCGCACCACCGGCAGGGTCGAGCGCCGCCCCAGCGCCAGCAGGATGCCGAGCGGCAGGGAGACGACGATGCCCACCGTGGCCACCACCACGGTGACGAGGAAGCCGCCCCACAGGCCCGTCGCCACCGACGGGAGGCCGAGCGATGGCGCGCCGGACAGGAGCAGGTAGGCGACGACCGGGAACACCAGGAAGGCGAAGAGCGCGCCGAGATCGCGCCGGGGCGCCCCGAGCCAGAGCATCCATCCCGCGGCGAGGGCCAGCAGCGCGACGGCGAGGTTCGGGCGCCAGCGCTCCGGCGCGGGGTAGGAGCCATAGGCGAGGTAGTTGATCTTGTCGGCGATGAAGGCCCAGCAGGCCCCCACCGGCC
>NZ_VRVC01000249.1:0-2026 GCF_008040005.1 Methylobacterium sp. WL19 | reverse complement strand
CCCCGTCTCCATCCCGCGCGATCTTCCCCGAGCCCCGCGCCACGCTGATCCCGGCCGGCCGGCACACGCCGATGTCGCTCGTCGAGAACGAGGATTACGAGCACCCCTCGCTGGAACTGCTGGCCGAGCCGCCGGTGACCGGCACCGAGGAGGTCGATGCCGACGTGCTGGAGCAGAACGCGCTCAACCTCCAGCAGACGGTGCAGGATTTCGGCGTGCGCGGCGACATCCTCGCCGTGCGCCCCGGCCCGGTCGTGACCCTCTACGAACTGGAGCCGGCTCCCGGCACCAAGTCGAGCCGCGTCATCGGCCTGTCGGACGACATCGCCCGCTCCATGTCGGCGGTCTCGGCCCGCGTGGCGGTGGTGCCCGGCCGCAACGTCATCGGCATCGAACTGCCCAACGAGACCCGCGAGACCGTCTACCTGCGCGAGCTGCTGTCCTCGGCCGATTTCTGCATCAGCAAGCACAAGCTCGCCCTCTGCCTCGGCAAGAATATCGGCGGCGAGCCGATCATCGCCGATCTCGCCAAGATGCCCCACCTGCTCGTCGCCGGCACCACGGGCTCGGGCAAGTCGGTGGCCATCAACACGATGATCCTGTCGCTGCTCTACCGGATGAAGCCGGAAGAGTGCCGCCTGATCATGGTCGACCCGAAGATGCTGGAACTCTCCGTCTATGACGGCATCCCGCACCTGCTCTCCCCCGTCGTCACCGACCCGAAGAAGGCGGTCATCGCCCTCAAATGGGCCGTGCGCGAGATGGAGGAGCGCTACAAGAAGATGTCCAAGATCGCGGTCCGCAACATCGACGGCTACAATGCCCGGATGGCGGAAGCGCGGGCCAAGGGCGAGATCATCACCCGCGAGATCCATACCGGCTTCAACCGCGAGACCGGCCAGGCCGTTTTCGAGACGGAGGAGATGGACCTCTCGGCCCTGCCCTACATCGTCATCGTGGTCGACGAGATGGCAGACCTAATGATGGTGGCCGGCAAGGACATCGAAGGGGCGATCCAGCGTTTGGCGCAGATGGCCCGTGCCGCCGGCATCCACCTCATCATGGCGACGCAGCGCCCGTCGGTGGACGTCATCACCGGCACGATCAAGGCGAACTTCCCGACCCGGATCAGCTTCCAGGTCACTTCCAAGATCGACAGCCGCACGATCCTGGGCGAGATGGGCGCCGAGCAGCTGTTGGGCCAGGGCGACATGCTGTTCATGGCCGGCGGCGGGCGCACCACCCGCGTCCACGGCCCGTTCTGCTCGGATTCGGAGGTCGAGAGCGTGGTCGCCCACCTGAAGCGCCAGGGCCGGCCGTCCTATCTCGAAGCCGTCACCGTGGACGAGAACCCGCCCGAGGAGAAGCCGGCAAAAGCCTCCAAGGCCGACAAGGCGGCGGCCGCCGAGGCCGAAGAGATCGACGCGCCGATCTTCGATGCCGGGGCCTATGCGGGCGGCGGGATCGATGCGGGTGCCGACCTCTACGACCAGGCGGTGCAGGTGGTGATGCGGGACCGCAAGGCCTCCACCAGCTACATCCAGCGCCGCCTGCAGATCGGCTACAACCGCGCCGCCTCGATCATGGAGCGGATGGAAGTCGAGGGCATCGTCGGCCAGGCCAACCACGCCGGCAAGCGCGAGATCCTGATGGAGACCGCGCCGTCCAGCATGGGGGCGATCTCGATGTCCTCGCCGATGATGGACGACGACGAGTGAGCTATTCCTCCCTCCCCCTTGTGGGGAGGGACCGAGGGTGGGGGTGGCTCCGGACGAGGCGAGCCGTCTCCGGCCCCTCACCTCCACCGCATCGACGTCCCATATTCGCCACAGGCTCGGGTTCTAAGCCGGAACCCCACCCGACTTCGGAGAACGCCCCAGGATGACCGGCCGACGCCACCTTCTCGCCGCCGGCTCGCTCCTCGTGCTGGCGGCCGGCCTCCAACCCGCGCCGGCCTCGGCGCAGGTCTCGTCCTTCCTCGACGGCCTGTTCGGCCGCAAGGAGCAGCCCGCGCCGGCCCCCGCTC
>NZ_VRVC01000024.1:0-45458 GCF_008040005.1 Methylobacterium sp. WL19 | reverse complement strand
CCGAGGGGCAGCGTCACTCGGGCCAGGATCTGGGCCTTCGTCAGGCCCATGGCCTCGGCGGCGTCGATGGCGGCGGGATCGGCGGCGCGCAGGGCCGTGCCGATCCCGCGCCAGAGGGGCAGCAGCAGGTAGGCGGCGATGCCGAGGAGCGCGGGCCACGGCCCGAGGGCCGAGAGGCCGAGATCGCGCAGCGCCGGCACGGCGCGCAGCACTCCGCCGACGAGGGCGACGAGGGCGCCCAGCAGGGCGACGGCGGGGATCACCTGCACGCCGCTGACGAGGAGCCCGACGAGCCCCTGCGCGGAGCGCCAGAGAGAGAGGAGCACGGCCGCCGGGATGGCGAGGGCGATCGCTCCCCCCGCCAGGAGCAGGTGCTCGGCGATGGCCTCGTGCACCGCCTCCCGCCGCGCGGCATATTCCACCGCCAGGGACAGCCCGTCCAACCCGCCGCCGCGCCAGGCCGCGACCAGGAAACCCGAGGCCGCGAGGATGGCGAGCACGCCGAGCCCCCGGCCTCGAACCCGTGCGATGCTGCCTCCGGCCAGCGCCAGGAGGCAGGACGAGGCCAGCCAGAAGCCGGAGCCGAGGCTGGCCCTCGCGGCCGGCGGCATGGAGGACACGATCCGGGCGGCCTCCGCGCCGAGGCCGAGCAGGAGCACGGCCCAGGCCGACAGGAAAAATCCCAGGGCGAGAAGGCCGCCCGTCCGCCGGGCCGGCATCACACCGACGACGAGGCCGGCCAGCGACAGGAGCGAGACGAGGCCGATCGACCATTCGTGGAACGCGGACGCACGGACGGGATCGCCGGGCAGGAGACGGTTTGCCGCCACATCGAGGAGCGCCATCCCATGGAGGGACGCGACGAGAAGGCCGGCCGCGAAAAGCCCGGCCCATGGCGCTCGATGGCCCGTCGCATGGCGCATCGAAGCGGGCGGCGATGGCGCTCTCACCCGATCAGCCCGCGCTCGTTGAGGTAGCGCCGGGCGACCCGATCCGCGACCTCGCCGTCCACGGTGATTCGCCCGTTGAGGCCGCGCAGGGTCGGTGCGTCGAGCCCGGCGAAGACCCGCGCCAGGGCCGGACCGATGGCCGGAAAGCGCTCCAGCGCGGAGGCGCGGATCACCGGGGCGACCTCGTAGACGATCTGGGCCGCCTTGGGATCGCCCATGACCACGAGATCGAGGGCGGCCAGCGCCCCGTCGGTGCCGTAGACCATGCCCGCATTGACCCCGCTGATGCGCTGCGCCGCGGCCCGGGCCGTCACCGCCGTGTCGCCGCCGGGCAGGCTGACGATGCGGTCGAGGGGCAGGCTGAAGCCGTAGGCCGCCTCGAAGGACGGCAGCGCCGCCGGGCTCTCCACGAACTCGGTGGAGGCCGCCAGCAGGATGAGGCCGTCATTGGCGGCCCTGGCGAAATCCGCCATCGTGGCCAGATGCCGCGCCCGTGCGAAATCCCCGTTGAGGGCGATGAGCCAGGTGTTGTTGGCGGGCGCCCTGGCGAGCCAGACCAGCCCCCGTTCGGCATCCTTGCGCCGGATGGTCTCGTAGGCCTCCTGCGGGATCTTCCAGGCGGGATCGGTCTCGGTGCCGGTGAAGAACGCGCCGTTGCCGGTGTATTCCGGGTAGATGTCGACCTCGCCGGAGAGGAGGGCCTCGCGGACGATCAGGGTGGGGCCGAGGCCGAGCTTGCGGACCACCGGCACGCCGAGATGCTCGAGCACGAGGGCGATCATCGCCCCCGTGAGCGCGCCTTCGGTGTCGCTCTTCGAGGCCACGACGAGGGGTCGCTCCGCCCGCGTGGACGTGCCGGCGGCGACGGCCCAGCTGACAAGGAGTGCCAGGGCGCCGCGCCGGTTCGTCGCTCCGGGCGCAACAGGTCCCGCCGATCTGCGTGAAAATGTATCGTCCGATAACATTAACCCGATCCTGAACCTCCGCGGCCACTTTCTGCGCCTTGACACGCCAAGCGGAACGGGCGACGGCTCGACCGTTGCCGCAGGCGCTAAACGTCATTCTCGCCAACCTCACGGATGGCAAGCCTGTAAGGCTCTGGATGACGGCACCGTTCCAGGCCGGAACGAATCGAAGGGAAGAATCCCCAGCGTGAGTGCTGAACAGAACGACACTCTCCTCGACGGCGCCAGGGTTCTGGTGGTGGAGGACGAAGCCGCCATTTCCATGCTGCTCGAAGACATGCTGCTCGATTTCGGGTGCACCGTCGTCGGGCCCGCGGCTCGTCTCGCGACGGCCCTGGAAATGGCACGGAGCGAGACCTTCGAGGTCGCCATCCTCGACGTGAACGTCGCTGGCGAACCCATCTATCCGGTGGCCGAGGCGATCACGGAACGCAACCTGCCCATCGTTTTCTCGACGGGGTATGGCGGCGCGGGAATTCGCGAGCCGTTCCGCGACCGTCCCGTGGTCCAGAAGCCGTTCAGCCAGGCCGATCTCAAGCGCACGCTGATCGCCGCCCTCGCCGCAGCGAGGAAGTAAGCGGCGACCTTCGATGTGCGGTACGGCCGTCGCGCCGCCTCACATGCCCTCGATCGCGAAGGCATCGGGCAGGTGGCGCGGCCAAGTGCGCGGTGCCACGAAGACAGCATCCGCACGCAGCGTCATCGACCCATAGCGCGGATTGCGCGCGATCCAAGCGCGCACCGCGCGCGAAAAACGGGCGCGCTTCTTCGCATTGATGGCGGTCCGGGCCGCGTCGAGGGTGGCCCTCGCCTTCACCTCCACGAAAGCGATCGTGTCGCCCCGGCGCAGGATCAGATCGATCTCCCCGCCGCTCGCGCTGAAGCGCCGGGCGAGTGGGCGATACCCCTTCATCATCATGGCGAGGAGCGCGAGGGTCTCGCCCGAATGGCCGCGCAGGTAGGTGGCGCGCCGCCGCTCTTTGGCGTCGACGAGCTTAGACGTCGGCATCGGTGCGCCGGGCGAGGACGAGGGCGCGGGCATAGACCACGCGACGGGGCTGACCGGTGGCATCGGCCACGAGGGCGGCGGCATCCTTGATCGAGTGGCGCGACAGCGCCGCTTCGATCGCCGCATCGAGACCGGCCTCGACCTCCTCCTCCGGCGGTTCTTCCGGGTTGGTCCCGATCACCACCACCACCTCGCCCTTGGGAGCCCCCTCCTCGGTGAAGGTCTCGGCCAGGGTCGCGAGGGTGCCACGCCGGATCGTCTCGTAGAGCTTGGTGAGTTCGCGGGCGACTGCCGCGGGCCGGCTCCCTCCGAGGATCGCGGCGGCATCCACCAGCATCTCGGGCAGGCGGTGGGGTGATTCGAACAGGACCAGCGTTCCGGGGATCTGCCCGAGCGCCGCAAGGCGATTGCGCCGGGCACCGGATTTCTGCGGCAGGAAGCCTTCGAAAAAGAAGCGGTCGGTGGGCAGGCCCGCCGCGACGATGGCGGTCATCACCGCGGATGGACCGGGGATAGGCGTCACCGCAATGCCCGCCTTGATCGCAGCCTGGACGAGCTTGAAACCGGGGTCGGAAACCAACGGCGTTCCGGCATCCGAGACCAGGGCCAAGGCCTCGCCGTTCTGCATCCGTGCGATCATACGCTCACGCACCGCCGCGTTCGAATGCTCGTGATAGGCGACGAGCGGCGTCGTGATGCCGTAATGCATCAGGAGGGTGCGGGTGACGCGGGTGTCTTCGGCGAGCACGGTATCGGCCGCCGCCAAGGTCGCCAGCGCACGGAACGAGACGTCCTTGAGGTTGCCGATCGGGGTCGCCACCACGTGCAGTCCGGGGTCGAGCGGTTCGGCCTCCGCCGCAAGGCCGAAAGCGGTGAAGGTGGAGACGGGCTTGGCCGGATCGTGCACTACCCTGGAGCGGCGCGTCCGATTGTCGATTCTCTGAGTCATGAGGCGGACTTTGCCACGGGGACACGGGCCGGAGGAATGCCCGCGCCGGGGGTGTCGGCACATTTACTTTTGTCGTCCAGGCTTTAACCCTGCGCGGATCGGGCGGGCGATGCAGATGAGCGACGGGGAGTACCGTGCAATGGGGAAAAGCCTTGCAAGGGGCCACGGTCCCGCCACGGTCGGTTGGGCAAGGGCCGCGGCGATCCTCATGCTTGTCGGGGGGCTTGGCGGCTGCATTGGCGGCCCCGATGGCGGCCCGCGCGCCACGAAAGCCGCGCCTAACCCGGATATGGCCGCCGCGGGCGATCCGCAGGCGACGTCATTGGGTGCAACGAAGATCGGCACCGGGTCGGTGAAGATCGCTCTCATCCTGCCCCTCTCCGGTCCGGGTTCGGCAGTCGGCGCGGCTCTGCGCAATGCCGCAGAACTCGCCGTGGAGGATTTCCAGAAGCCCGACCTGCAGATCCTGGTGAAGGATGACCGCGGCTCGCCGGATGGCGCGCGCGAAGCGGCCCAGGCCGCCCTCGCCGAGGGCGCCGAGCTGGTGCTCGGACCGCTTTTCGCGGCCAATGTCCAGGCGGCGGCGGGGGTCACGCGTGGGGCCGGCAAGCCGATCATCGCCTTTTCCACCGATGCGAGCGTCGCGGCGCGCAGCGTCTATCTTCTCAGCTTCCTGCCGCAGGCCGAGGTGGACCGCGTGGTCGACGAAGCGGTCGCGGCCGGACGCCGCTCCTTCGCCGCTCTGATCCCCGAGAGCAGCTACGGCAATGCCGTGGAGGCGCAGTTCCGCGAGGCGGTGGCGAGGAAGGGCGCCCGCCTGGTGGGAATCGAGCGCTACGCGCCCGGCGCGCCCGCCCCCGCCATCTCGCGCCTCGCCGGCCTGATCAACGGTCCCGGCGCCCAGGCCGATGCCCTGTTCCTGCCGGAAAGCCCGGAGGGCTTGGCCGTCGTCGCACCCGCGCTCACCACGGCGGGGTTTTCTCCCGGCCGGGTCAAACCCATTGGCACGGCGGTGTGGAACGATCCACGCGTCTTTGCCCTCCCCGCCCTGCAGGGCGGCTGGTTCGCAGCGGCGGATGCCAATGGGTTCAACGGTTTCTCGCAGCGTTATCAGGCGCGTTTCGGCTCCGTGCCACCACGCGTGGCGACGTTGGCCTATGACGCCGTCTCGCTCATGGCGGCGCTGACGCGGCAGTACGGTTCGCAGCGCTTCGCCGACGTCACCCTGACGACGCAGGCAGGCTTCTCTGGGATCGACGGCACCTTCCGCTTCCGGCCGGAGGGGTTGAGCGACAGGGCACTGGCCATCTACGAGATCCGTAGCGGCGCACCGACCATCGTCAGCCCGGCACCGCGCACGCTCGGCCCCTCCGGCACATGATCCGCCGTGCGCGTCAGGTGTGGCCGATGAGGGCTGCATGGAGGGCGACCATGGCCGGCGATGAACCCCAGGCGATCGGCTAGGTCTGGCCGAGATCGCCCCTGCGATCGGTCACCGGCAGCAGAGCGTTTTAGGCGATGTGGAGGAGGCCGCCGCGTAGGGCCAGCTCGACAGGTTCGGCAGGCCGAATGCGATGAGGCCCGCGAGGCCGAGCCCGCCGACGGCGAGGTTCATCACGCTCATCGACCAGAGCCGGTCCGTGCCGCCACGCAGTAATATGTTCCAGGCGGCGTGGAGGAAGGCCGCGACGAGCACGAGGGCGACGACCGACGCGGTCATGGCCGGCGCTCCGGCATCAGGCAGCGAGTTCCGCCACCACCGCGTTCAGAACCGGCGCACCGCGCGGGGTCGCGGCGATACGGCCTCCGTCCAGACGGGCGACGAGCCCATCGCCGATCAGGGCCTCGACCCGGACCGGATCGAGGGGGCGACCCTTGAGCATCGCATAGCGGCCCGGATCGACGCCCTCCCTCAAACGCAGGCCCATCATCAGGAACTCGTCGCCCTGGTCTGCGGCCGAGAGGGTTTCGGTCTCGACGATGCCGTGGCCGTCGCGCTCGACCCGGGCGAGCCAGGCTTCCGGAGCCCGTTCGGTGACCGTACCGATTCGCCCTTCGCCGGTCACCAGCCGGCCATGCGCGCCGGGACCGATGCCGGCATATTCGCCATAACGCCAGTACAGCAGGTTGTGCCGCGATTGCGCACCGGGGCGGGAATGGTTGGAAATCTCGTAGGAAGAGAGCCCGGCCGCGTCACAGACCTCCTGCGTCACGTCGTAGAGCGCTCTCGCCATATCGTTGTCCGGTGGGACGAGCTTGCCGGCGGCGTGAAGTCCGAAGAACGGCGTCCCCGGCTCGATGGTCAGTTGATAGAGCGACAGGTGCTCGGCCGCCCTGGCGATGGCCTCCCTGAGCTCGGCACGCCAGGCGGACGCGCTCTGGTTCGGCCGCGCATAGATGAGATCGAAGGAGTAGCGCTGGAAATGCGCGGCTGCCGTCTCGACCGCCGCCATCGCCTCTGCGGCCGTGTGGAGCCGCCCGAGGGCCTTCAGGGAGGCGTCGTCCATGGCCTGGACCCCGAGGGAAACGCGGTTCACTCCGGCGGCCCGATAACCGCGAAAACGGCCGGCCTCGACGCTGGTCGGGTTCGCTTCCAGCGTCACCTCGATATCGGGCGCCGCGCCCCAGGCATCGTCGATGGCCTCGAGCAACCCCGCGACGGTGCTCGGCTGCATCAATGACGGGGTGCCGCCGCCGAGGAAGATGCTCGACACGGTGCGGCCCGGAATTCGCGCCGCCACATTGGCGATCTCGGCCCGAAACGCAGAGAGGAAACGACCCTCATCCACTGGTGCATGGCGGACATGGCTGTTGAAGTCGCAATAGGGGCACTTCGAGGCACAGAAGGGCCAATGGACATAGACGCCGAACCCGGCATCGCGGGTCGGGTGGTCCGGGCCTGAACGATCGGTCATCGGGCGGATGTGCGCGCGGCTGGGGATTTTGGCAATGGTGCCGGGACGATCCAAGGTGACCGCCTCACCTCCGCATGCGGCCGAGGTGAGGCGTAAAGAAGCTCGCCCGCCCGTTCAGCCGGGCCGACGCAGGCAGCTCGCGGCCAGAAGCACGAACGCGCGGGCGCGGTGCGACAGGGCGTTCCCGCTCTGCCAGTCGACGCCATGCTTCTCCTCCGAGGAGATCTCGCCGAAGGTGCGATCGTAGCCGTCCGGCAAGAACATCGGGTCGTAGCCGAAGCCCTGTGAGCCGCGCGGCTCCACGAGATCGCCGAACACCCGACCCTCGAACGTTTCGGTATGGCCATCCGGCCAGGCGATGACGAGGGCAGAGACGAAGTGAGCTCGGCGGGTCGCGGCGCCACGCTTGTCGAGTTCGGCCGCAATGCGGGCCATGGCGCCGGAGAAGTCCTTGTTCGGACCAGCCCAGCGGGCGGAGAACAGGCCGGGTGCACCGTCGAGGGCATTGACGCAGAGGCCGGAATCGTCGGCGAAAGCGGGCAAGCCCGAGGCCTGGGCGGCGGCAACGGCCTTGATCGCCGCATTCTCGGAGAACATCGTACCGGTCTCATCGGGCTCGGGCAGACCGAGTTCGCCCGCCGAGACGGCCTCCACGCCGAACGGCGCCAGCAGCTCGCGCATCTCCACGAGCTTGCCGGGATTGTGGGTGGCGATGACCACCCGCCCTGTGAGAATGCGCGGCTCGCTCATGCGATCGCCTGCTTCTGAAGGGAAACGAGCTGCTCGACTCCGCCACGGGCCAGCCGCAGCAATTCGATGAGTTCGGCCTCTGAAAAGGGCTTGCCCTCGGCGGTGCCCTGCACCTCCACGAGGCCGCCGGAGCCGGTCATGACGAAATTCGCATCGGTCTCGGCGGCCGAATCCTCCGCGTATTCGAGGTCGAGCACCGGGGTGCCCTTGTAGATGCCGCAGGAAATCGCGGCGACATGCTCGCGCAGGGGGTCGACCGAGATGATGGAGCGCCCGCGCATCCAGGTGAAACAATCGTGCAGGGCAATCCAGGCTCCGGTAATCGCAGCGGTGCGGGTACCGCCATCCGCCTGAATCACATCGCAATCCACGGTGATCTGTCGCTCGCCGATGGCGGGAAGATTGGTGACGGCACGGAGCGAGCGGCCGATCAGCCGTTGAATCTCCTGCGTCCGCCCGGAGGGCTTGCCGGAATTCACCTCGCGGCGAGTGCGCTCGTGGGTTGCTCGGGGGAGCATGGAATACTCGGCGGTGACCCAACCCTTGCCGGAGCCGCGCAGCCATGGCGGGCCGCGTTCTTCGAGGGAGGCCGTGCAGAGCACTTTCGTCTGGCCGAAGGTGACGAGGCAGGAACCCTCGGCATAGCGGGCGACGGCGCGCTCCAGGGTGACGGTGCGCAGTTCGTCGTTCGCGCGCTTCGAGGGCCGCATGGGCACTCTCCTTGGTCGAGTTCCGGATTGATCGTCCGGGCTCTTAAGCCCCGGTTTGTCCACCGGCAAGCGCGGCCAGAATGGAGAGGAGCGCGCCCACGGGGACGCGCCCCCAACTCACGCCTCAGTAGCGGTAGTGGCGACGATGATGATGACCGAAACGGCGGTGATGGTGGTGGTGGCCGAAGCGACGGCCGTAGTGATGGCCGAAGTGGCGACCGCGATGGTGACCGAAGTGACGGCGATGATGCCGGCCGTGATGGCGCCAGTGACCACCACCGTACTGGACCTGCGTGGCGGCCACGTTGACCGAGCCGGCGACTTCGCTGGACACCGCCATCGGTGCGGCTTGGGCGCCGCGCGGAGTACCGAGGATCATCGCGCCCACCAGGGCGACCACGATGGCGAGGGTCTTCGCCATGGCGGACAGGGTTGGGTTCTTCATCAGGACGGACTCCGTTCCGTGAGTTACTCGTATCGCCGACCGTATTGGTGCGGATGCGATGGAACGCGTGCTCGCCTGGAAAGGCAGCATGCGCTGCTCCGAATTTATATTTTTTGTTTAGGGATTAAGCAGAAGGCGCGCTTCCACCGGACAATGTTCCTAGCCACACGACCACGCTGCGTCGTCGCTTGCTAAGCAAATGGGCAAGGCAACGATGGCGAACAGAATATGAGCATTCGCTCGAGCACTTCCCGGATGCCCATTTAGGGGTGCCTACACGGTAGGCAGAAACATTCCCGCGAGAAGGATTCTCTATCCATGTGAGTAAAGGGTCCGCCTCGTTGCGGCCGGATCCCGCCGTCGATGGCACCTCGCCCCACGACCATGGCTGGCACACGTTATGCTAGCGGCGATTCCGGCTACGAACGGCCGCGAACGATGTGAGGGGGAGACCCGGCCGTCGGATCGCTTGAGGGACGAGAGGCTCGAAATGACGAAATATAAGCTCGAGTATCTATGGCTCGACGGATACACGCCGGTGCCGAACCTGCGTGGCAAGACCCAGATCAAGGAATTCGACGGCTTCCCGACCCTCGAGCAGCTTCCGCTTTGGGGCTTCGACGGCAGCTCGACGATGCAGGCCGAGGGCGGCAGCTCCGACTGCATGCTCAAGCCCGTGCGCCACTTCCCCGACAGCACACGCAAGAACGGCGTGCTGGTGATGTGCGAAGTGATGATGCCGGACGGCGTGACGCCGCATGCCTCCAACAAGCGCGCCACGATCCTCGACGACGACGGCGCCTGGTTCGGCTTCGAGCAGGAGTATTTCTTCTACAAGGACGGTCGTCCGCTCGGCTTCCCCGCCAGCGGCTACCCGGCCCCCCAGGGCCCGTATTACTGCGGCGTCGGCTACAAGGAAGTCGGCTCAATCGCCCGCAAGATCGTCGAAGAGCACCTGGACCTGTGCCTGGACGCCGGCATCAACCACGAGGGCATCAACGCCGAGGTGGCGAAGGGCCAGTGGGAGTTCCAGATCTTCGGCAAGGGCTCCAAGAAGGCCGCCGACGAGATGTGGGTCGCCCGCTACATCCTGCAGCGCCTGTGCGAAAAGTATGAGATCGACATTGAATACCATTGCAAGCCACTCGGTGCGACCGATTGGAACGGCTCGGGCATGCACGCCAACTTCTCGACGGAGCACCTCCGCACGGTGGGCGGCAAAGCCTATTTCGAGGCGCTCATGGCGGCGTTCAAGGAGAACCTGGACGACCACATCGCCGTCTACGGCCCGGACAACCACATGCGTCTGACCGGCAAGCACGAGACTGCGGCGATCGACCAGTTCAGCTACGGCATCGCCGATCGCGGCGCCTCGATCCGCGTGCCGCATAGCTTCGTCAACAATGAGTACAAGGGCTATCTGGAAGACCGCCGTCCTAACAGCCAGGGGGACCCCTACCAGATCGCTTCGCAGATCCTGAAGACCGTCGCCTCGGTTCCGACTTCCGAGGAAGCGAAGGCAGCAGCCTGACACGACATCCGCCACGGCGCTGCTCGGCGCCGTGGCGATTTTCATTCTCCATGACTGCTTCATGAGCCGAATGACTTTTTTTTAGGCACAATGCCCGATATCGACGCTGCGCGGACGATAGTCGAGGCATTAGCTCAGAACCGCCGCGCTTCACCCATGCTGAGATGGAGTGCCCTGCTGAGACCGCTCATTTCAGTGGGTGTAGGAGGTCGAACTCCGTGGCGAAAGCCGCCCCAGGACGGGCCATGCAGCGCTCGACCCACGCATCGAGGACCGGATCGCCCGGTTTGCCGAACCAGGCATAAGGCGAGTGAAGCAGTAGGTCCGCCGCCGTGAAGCGCTCGCCGAAGAGATAGGGCCCCTTGGCGAGTGCTGCAGCGAGCCGCTGTCGCACCTCCACACTCCCGCGAAAAGTCGAAGCGATGGCGGGATGCGTGAGCCCGATCGCTTCCAGCAGCATGACCGGCTCGACCACACCCGAATACCACGCGAACCAGCTGAGATAGGCCCCCCGCTGCGGATGACCCGGCGGGATAGTCAGGCCAGCTTTCGGGTAGAGGTCGGCGAGGTAGAGCATGATCGCGCTGCTCTCCCAGATCGTTACGCCGTCATGAACGAGGAGCGGCACCTTTCCCTCGGGATGGGGATTGCTGGGATCGCACTGGCCGGAGCCGTCCTGGCGCGCGATGGCGACGATTTCCACCGACACCTCGTCGAGGGCGCCGAGCTCGTGCAGCAACGCGATGATGCGGGTCGAGCGGCTTTTGGGCGAATGAAAGAGGGTCAGCATCGGGGTACTCGTGTTGGCGGGGTCGACACCGATGCTTTTAAGCGAGCGCTACTGCCACTCTGCGTCAGTTGAACTTTGGCTCGCACGGACCGCCTCTTCCGACTGCTTCAGGCTCTGCGCATGCTGCCTGCGCCGGTGACGGCGGCCCGGCTGGCGGAGGAGACGGGCGTCTCCCTCCGCTCGCTCTACCGCGACATCGATAGCCTTCGCGCAGCCGGCGCCCATATCGAGGGTGAGCGCGGCTACGGCTACCGACTGATCGAGGACGGGGCTCTGCCGCCGCAGATCTTCGATCGAATCGAGATCGAAGCGCTGGTGCTCGGCTTGTCCGAGGTCCGGCACATGGGGGATCCGGCGCTGGCGAGGGCCGCCGCCGCAGTGCTCGCCAAGGTGGCGGCGACCCTCCCCGATACCGGCCAACAGCACCTGCTCCACGCGGTCTCGCAGGTCCGGCGCTCCGAGGAGCGCTTCGCCCCCTCCCCCGCCACGGCGGTGATCCGCGAAGGGTGCTGGCGCGAAGAGGCGGTGACGATCCGCTACGCGGACGGTGAGGCGCGGATCACGGAACGAACGATCGGGCCGCTTGCGATCGTCTATCTCGACCGCAAGCTGGTGGTCCTCACTTGGTGCTGTCTGCGCGAGGCGCACCGGATGTTCAGAGTGGACCGGATCGCCGCTGCCGAACTCGCGGGCGCAAGCTTCCGGCCGAAACGCGTGGGGCTCCTGCGGGACTACCTCGCTGTGTTGAAGAGAAAGGCCGCGGACGCGCCGGAGAGCTGAGGACCGGAAAGGCGCCCGGGCGAGCGCGATCAAGCGCCGAAGATCGACCAGCCGAGGCGCTTGGTCAGCTGTTCCAGGGCGATCCGGCCAAGATGGGAATTGCCGGATGCGTCGAGGCCCGGCGACCAGACCGCGATCGAAGCCTTTTCCGGTGCCACGGCGATGATCCCGCCGCCGACTCCGCTCTTGCCCGGCAGGCCGACCCGATACGCGAACTCACCCGAGCCGTCGTAGTGACCGCAGGTGAGCATCACCGCATTGATACGCCGGGCTCGCTCAGCCGAGACCACGGAATAACCGGTCAGCGGGTTGCGCCCGGAATGCGCCAGGAAACGGGTGGCGTTGGCGAGCTGCCGGCATGACATGGCGATGGCGCAGTGGTGAAAATAGACGCCGAGGGTAAAATCCACCGGATTGTCGAGAACGCCGAAGGATTTCATGTAGTTGGCGAGCGCGATGTTGCGAAAGCCCGTGCGCAGCTCCGAGGCCGCCACCGCCTCGTCGATGATGATCGTGGGATCCTGCGCCAGGAACTGCATGAAACGCAGGATCTCGCCCAGGGCCTCCCTCGGCTGATGGCCCGACAGGATCACGTCGGTGACCGCGATGGCGCCGGCATTGATGAAGGGATTGCGCGGAATGCCGCGCTCGCGCTCCAGCTGGACGATGGAGTTGAAGGGGCTGCCCGAGGGCTCGCGTCCCACCCGGCGCCAGAGACGGTCGCCGGCCATGCCGAGTGCCAGGGTGAGGGTGAAAACCTTCGAGATGCTCTGGATCGAGAACGGCGTGTCGCTGTCGCCTCCCGCCGCCACGTGACCGTCCGCATCGATGACGACGAGACCGAACGCCTTCGGGTCGACCCGGGCGAGTTCCGGTATGTATGTGGCGACCTCCCCCCGGTCCGGCCTGTCCGCCATCTCCTCGGCGATCTCTTTGACGACGGTGTCGAGGTCGGGCACGGCGGCGTGTTCCTCCGAACGGACGGGAGCTGCGGGTCCGTCAACCAGACCCGCCGGCCACGGCGAGCAGGCTCGCGAGGGCGGCGACGCAACGCAAAGGCCGTTCCGTTCGGGCGGCAAACGGATTAGCAGACCACAGGGCGGCTATGCCTCACCGGTAAAGGTTGTGCCCGGGCTCCGGGCCGGACACAATCGGCGGTCAGGAAACACCCAGTGACCGAACGCGCGCATCCCTATTCGTCCTCGCAGCAACTTCAGGCCCTCTCGGCCCTGAATGAGCGGACACGTGAGATCTTCCGGCAGATCGTCGAGAGCTATCTCACGACGGGCGAACCGGTGGGGTCGCGCAACCTCGCGCGGATCCTGCCGATGGCCTTGTCCCCGGCCTCGATCCGAAACGTCATGGCGGATCTGGAGCATTCCGGGCTCATCTTCGCGCCCCACACCTCCGCCGGGCGCCTGCCGACGGAACTCGGCCTGCGCTTCTTCGTCGACGCCATGTTGGAGATCGGCGATGTCGGCCGCGAGGAGCAGGAGCGGATCGAGGCGCAGATGCGCGCCGCCGCCTCGGGCCACACCTTCGAGAGCGCCCTCGCCGAAGCCTCGTCGATGCTGTCGGGCATTTCGCGGGGGGCGGGCGTTGTCGTCACCACCAAGAGCAACGTCCATCTCAAGCACATCGAGTTCGTCAGGCTCGATCCCGCCCGCGCCCTCGTCGTCCTCGTCTCCGATGACGGCTCGGTGGAGAACCGCCTCCTCGACCTGCCGCCCGGTCTTCCGGCGGGCGCCCTGCAGGAGGCCTCGAACTACCTCAATGCCCGCTTGCAGGGGCGGACCCTCGGAGGCTTGAGAGCGGAAATCGAGGCTGGCCGCGAGGCGATGAAGCGCGAACTCGACGTCATCACCGAGCGGCTGGTCGATGCCGGTCTCGCCACCACGGTCGGGCCGTCAGAGGCACGCCAACTGATCGTACGCGGCCAGGCGAACCTGCTCGACGACCTGCGCGCGGTGGAGGATCTCGAACGGATCCGCCTGCTGTTCAACGATCTCGAGACGCAGAAGGACGTCATCGAACTCCTCTCCCGCGCCGAGGGCGGCGAGGGCGTCCGCATCTTCATCGGCTCGGAGAACAAGCTGTTCTCGCTCTCGGGCTCATCGATGATCGCGGCGCCGTTCCGGGACGGTTCGCAGAAGATCGTCGGTGTCGTCGGCGTGATCGGTCCGACCAGGCTCAACTACGCACGGATCGTTCCGATGGTGGATTACACCGCCAGGGTGGTCTCGCGGATGCTGGATCGAGGCGGCCGCTGAGGGAAACCAGGCACCGTGAGGGCCGGCCCGCCCGAGCCGAGTGGGCCGCGCGAAGGCGCCCCCCGTTTCTGCCTTTGAGAACCTGTGACACGCCGAAGGCCCGAACGACCAAGCGGTGCCGGCGGCGGAAACCACGAACCGAGAGACGAAGACGACAAAATAGGATCACAGACCTTCGCTGGCTACGGATATGCCTTTCGCAGCGAGCGACAGATCGGTGGAAAAGCTGAGACGTAGAGGCTCCGGATCGGTGATGACAACCGATCCGGAGCCTCTGGACTTACTTTCGCATCATCACGTCGCGGCTGTTGAGCACCAGCATCGCTATGGCCGGCATCGCGGCTACGGACGACAAAGGAAGATGCTTCGCCCTGCGGCGGCTCCCCTCTCGGGGAAACCGCCGATCCGAGATCAGCCGCGAATGACGTCCACGATTTCGTAGGTATCGGGATCGACGATGACGATGTCATCATCGACGAGGACGTAGCGGTAGTCTTCGTATTCCGGCACGATCCGAACGATATCCGGCGGGAGGTCGTAAAGGGTGTAATTGCGAGCAATGGCGGTCCCCACCGTCAGGGCGAAGGCACCGGCGGCGAGGCGTGGAATGCCGCGACGCAGCACGTTCTGGCGAAACTCCGTCCGCTGCGGAGCACCAAGCCGGCCATAGGCTCCACGCACGGCGCCACTGTCGCCTCGTCCGCCTCGATCTCCACGCCCGCCCCTGTCACCGCGATCACCCTTCTCGCGATCCATCCGCTCGCCACGGTCCGCCTTGCCGTCCTTCATGTCGCGATCGGCCTTGCCGCCTCGCTCCATGCGCTCGCCCCGGTCCGGCTTATCATCGCGTTCAGCCTTGCCGTCACGATCGGCCTTGCCGTCACGATCTGGCCGGCCGGCGTCCGTCCTTCCGCCGGCACCCGGGCGTTCACCCTGCTCCATGCGGCCATTCCGGTCGCTACCGCCCCGTTCCATCCCGGCCGCTCCGCCGCGCTCGCCCGCCGGACCACCACGTTCCCCCGGAGAACCGCCACGCTCCGAACCGCCTGCCGCTCCACCACGTTCCGCTCCGGCGCCACCGCCGCCACGCATTCCGGCGCCACCGGCCGATCCCGCACCACCCGCGCCGCCACCACCCGGCGCACCGGCTCCTGCCGCGCCGCCGCCCGCACCGCCTCCACCGCCGGCTCCAGGCCCACCTTGGGCGAAAGCAGTCGCCGCACCGACGACCAGAACGGCAGCCGTCATCGTACTCCGCAAGATCTTGCTCATGTCGATCAGTCCATTCTCATGTGGAACTCAGACGCCGACAGGCGCCGATGCGAAGCCGAAACAGAAAGACCGGCAAAACCGTTCCTCATTTTTGTAACATGACGCCTCTCATCATGGAGACCGCTACGCTCAAGCTTGAATGATGCGCCTTTCATTGGACGGGCGCGCTCGCCTATCCTTTGGCTCTGAACAGCCAACCGTCCCGGCGCGAAGAACGGCTGACATTTCAAGCGCGCTGTAGAAAAGCCGCGCTTAAGCCCTTGTGAATCTTGGACCGGTGCTTAACGTCGCCGCCCAAGAGACCTACTCCGAAGGTCCTGCTCGAAGTCTGGGAGTCCACATGTCCGATGCTATCGCGATCGATCCTTCGCGGCCCGACGATCCGGAAGATCGCCGTCGCCGCATCTTCGCCATCGTCGGCTCGTCGTCGGGCAACCTGGTCGAGTGGTTCGATTTTTATTGCTACGCCTTCTTCGCCCTCTACTTCGCGCCGGTTTTCTTCCCAGAGGGTGACGATACCAGCCAGCTCCTGAAATCCGCGGCCGTGTTCGCCGTGGGGTTCTTCATGCGCCCCATCGGCGGCTGGTTGTTCGGCCGCATCGCCGACCGTCTCGGCCGCAAGACCTCGATGATGATCTCGGTGCTGATGATGTGCGGCGGATCGCTGATGATCGCCGTGTTGCCGACCTATGCCAGCGTCGGGCACTGGGCTCCCGCCCTGCTGCTGCTCGCGCGCATGATCCAGGGCCTGTCCGTGGGCGGCGAGTACGGCACCAGCGCGACCTACATGAGCGAGGTCGCCCTGAAGGGTCAGCGCGGGTTCTTCGCCTCGTTCCAGTACGTCACCCTGATCGGCGGCCAGCTCCTCGCCTCGCTGGTGCTGATCATCCTGCAGAGCGTCCTCACCGCCCAGCAACTCACCGCCTGGGGCTGGCGCATCCCGTTCTTGATCGGCGCGATGGCGGCTGTGGTCGCCCTGTTCCTGCGCTCGTCGCTCGCGGAAACCGCCACGAAAGAGGACATGGCCTCGAAGGAATCCGGCACCTTCGCCGCCCTCTTCAAGCATTGGCGGGCGTTCTGCGTGGTGCTCGCCTACACCGCCGGCGGCTCCCTGAGCTTCTACACCTTCACCACCTACATGCCGAAGTATCTCTTCAACACGGCGCATATCGACAAGATCACTGCCTCGCAGATCTCCACGGCGGCGCTTCTGGTCTACATGGTGATCCAGCCCTTCTTCGGCTGGTTGTCGGACCGGATCGGCCGCAAGACCAACATGCTTCTCTATAGCGGGCTCGGCACGTTGATGGTGGTGCCGCTGATGACCGCCATCGGCGCCACGACCAACCCGTACCTCTCGTTCGGCCTGATCATGATCGGCCTCACGGTGATCAGTTTCTACACCGGCATCAGCGGCATCGTGAAAGCCGAACTGTTCCCGACCCAGGTCCGCGCGCTCGGCGTCGGCCTCTCCTACGCGGTCGCGAACTCCATCTTCGGTGGCACGGCGGAGATGGTGGCCCTGTATCTGAAGCAGATCGGCTCTGAGAGCAGCTTCTTCTGGTACGTCACGGCGATGCTCGCCATCGCCTTCATCGGCTCGCTGATCATGCCGAACCCCAAGCGTCACGGCTATCTCGACGGCGACGGCACCGTGGAAGAGGCGCTGATGCGCAAGTCGCGCCGGGTGGTGCCGGCCTGAAACGACCAATCCCATCCGCCCTTCCCGGGCGGATGGGGCGATGGCGAAACCAGCTCCCGGGTCCGGCACAGAAAATCGCGAAGCGTCCTGTGCTTATCCAGACTCGCCCATGATCGCCCGCCTCTGCCGGTCGAGTTCCTCGGTGTAGCGCTTCAGCGTGTGGCTCTCGGTGAGCAGGCCGACCACCCGGCGCGAGGCCAGATCGTCCACCACCGCCAACGCCTCGCTCTCGGCTCCATCGAAGGCAGTGGCCGCCTGCTTGGCGTTCATGTCGGCAGTGAGGAACACGTCGGCATAACGCATGGCCTCGGCGAGAGCGGCCTCGCCATCGACGGTAGCGAGGGCATGGGCCTCGGGCACCAGCACGATCCCCGCATAGCGCCCTTCCCCGTCGACCAGCACCACGCGCGAGGGCGAGCCGAGGGGATGGGCTTTCAGGAAATCCCGCAGCGTCATGTCGACCGGTGTGGTTTCGACCTCGCGGCGCATCAACGCCCCCACGGTGAGCGACCGGATCCAGCCGATATCGTGCGCGCTGCGGATGCTTTCGCCGCGAAGGTGGAAGCGCCAGGTGGCGAAGGAATAGCCGAAGGTCTTCCGCACGGTCATCGACGAGGCGATCACGGCCACGAGGACGAGGCCGGTTATGGGAAAGCTGCCGGTGAGTTCGAGGGCGAGGAACGTCATCGTCAGCGGGCCGCCGATGACGGCCACCGCTAGCGCGCTCATGCCGATCACCGCATAGGCGAGCGGCGTGAGGCCGAACATTGTGAGGCTCTCCAGACCGGACAATCCGTGAAGGCCTGACAGGCCGGGGATCGTCTCCGCCACCAACGCGGCGAAGAGTTTCCCCGCAAGGGCGCCGAGGAAGAGGGAAGCGAAGAACAGCCCGCCGCGAAAGCCCGATCCGATGGAGATCGCCGAGGCCGAAGCTTTGGCCACGAACAGCAGCGCCAGGGCACCGATCCCCATGGCGGGCATGTCGACATCGAGGTGGAGATGGAGCGCGCCATGACCGCCGGAGAGAATCTGCGGCGAGACCGCGAGAGCCAGGGCGCCGACGCAGAGACCGCCGAGGGCCGGCGCGAGGAAGGACGGCAGACCGGTCGCCCGCACCCCCTGCTCCACCAGGGTGACGCCGCGCATGATCAGGATGCCGAGCCCGGCGCAGGCAAGACCGAGGGCGAGGCTCGGCAGGGTGTCGATTCCCGTAATCGCCCGGGTCGTCAGGGCCTCGAACCCATTGGCGCTGACGAGGGGGCTTTGCGTCACCAGCGCCTTGGCCACGAGGCTGCCGCACAGGGCCGCCACCACGACCGGTGTCAGTGTGGCAATGGAATAGGTGCCGATGATGAGTTCGAACGCATAGAACGCCCCCGTGAGCGGCGCGCCGAAGGCGGCCGCGATGGCAGCGGCCGACCCGCAGCCCACCAGGGTCCGTAGATCGGAGCGGCGCATTTCGAAGGCGACGCCGAGACGGGAGGCGAGGCTGGCGCAGATCTGGGTGAAGCCGGCCTCGAGGCCGACCGAGGCACCGCTGCCGTTCGAAATCACGTTCTGGGCCGCCACGGCGACGGACCCCTTCACCGAGAGCCGCCCCCCATGCAGGGCATTGGCCTCGATGGGATCGACGATGGGCCGTTGCGGGCCGCCGCGACAGCGCGCGAGCCCGAAAGCGATGAGGCCGATAGCCAAGCCGCCGATGGCCGGGCCGAACAGGATGAGGAGCGGATCCACATCCGTCGATGCGCTGAGGCGCGCGCCGTGCGGCAGGCGATAGAGGATTTCCCGCAGGCCCTGAGTCGTGAGGCTCATGGCCGAGACGGCGATCCCGGCGATGGTTCCAACGCAGGCGGCCAGGATCACGAGGCCGAACTCGCTGCCGCGCACCAGGGCGCGCAATCGGCCGGGCACGTGAACCAGCATCTGGCCGGCGGGAAATCCACGGCGCGGCACGCTTCTTGGCTTCATCGACCGCTGGGAAAGAGTGAGACGAAAGGGGTGGGAAACAGCCGCCACCTTAGGGGGCAAAGGCCGGAGGCGTCGACCGGTTTCCGGTGCGAGCCCGCCTGCGCGCGACAATGAGTTTTCCCCATTCTGCATTCCCTGCGCCGCAGGCGCTTGAAATGCCCGCGGCCTCGGGATACATCGCAGCCCGAGTGCCGCTGTAGCTCAGTTGGTTAGAGCGCTTGATTGTGGATCAAGAGGTCCCCCGTTCGAGCCGGGGCAGTGGTACCATTCGACCTTCCGGGCGCGTATGACGACGCCCGGCAAGGCATCGGGCACGGGTTCGCGTCACGGACTTCCATGAGGTCCGACGGCCGAGACGCCATCCCTCCATCGAAAGTCTGGAATCGGCGATGCCGTAAGTGTCCGATGGACACGGAGCGGGTCCGATCGAGCGCGCGATAGCGCGGCCGTTGCCTCGACTTACGGCCAAGCTGCCTCAAAGCGGCCATCGACGCCACGGGATGAGCACAAGCCTAGCCGTTTTGTCGCCACAACTGTCCTCGTAAATGCCGATGTGCGCCACCACACGGAGACGAGTCGATCAGATGCGGGTTCAGAAGGTCGGATCATCACGGATTTCCCCTCCCTCGCGCCGCTTCGGCGCTGGCGGTGACGTTGCGACATCGTCCGATGCTCTGACCCTCAAGAATCGCGTCGGCCGCGATCATGGCAGCCGCCCCGCGCTCACGCGCTCCGTTATCGCGATGATGCTGGTCGCCGGCGGCCTCAGCGCCGTCGTCCTCAACGGCACGGGCACGAGCGGCTTTGGCGCCGTGGTGCAGTCGGCTCAGGCGATGACCGAGCCGTCGATGCCCAAGCCCAGGATTCAATCGTCGGTACCGGCGGTCCTCGATGCGGCGCCCACCGTGCTCACGGCGTCCTCGGCCTTCGCTGCCGTACACGACCTCGACACCGAGATCGGCTCCAATGCGGTCGACCGGGTGTCTTACGATTATCTGCTCACCGAAAGCGCCGTCGGCGACCCGAACGACATCCTCGAATTCGGGCCGATGAAGATCCGGCGCCACCTCGTTCAGAAGATCGTCCGTGCGGCCCAGGCCGTCCAGACCGACCCTGTCCTGCTGATGGCGGTGGCCGACAAGGAATCGAGCTTCATCACCGAAGTGCAGGCCAAGACCTCCTCGGCCACCGGTCTGTTCCAGTTCATCGAGCGGACCTGGCTCGGCGTCGTGCGCGATTTCGGACCGAAATACGGGCTGACGCAGGAAGCGGCCCTCGTGGTCTCCGGCGACAATGGCAAGCCGAGCGTCGCCGATGCCGCCGAGCGGACCCGCATCCTCGAATTGCGGCGCGATCCCTACCTCGCCGCCCTGATGGCGGGCGAGATGCTCAAGCGCGACGCGGCGCGAATCTCCCTGCGCATCGGCCGCGAACTCACCCTCGGCGAGGTCTACCTCGCGCACTTCCTCGGGCCGGACGATGCCGAGGAATTCCTCGCCAGCGTGGTCGACAAGCCGAAATCCGCCGCGGCACAGATGCTGCCCGGCCCGGCACGCGCCAACCGCACCATCTTCTTCGCGGCGCAGCGCGGTCGTCGCAAGGCCGCAAGCCTGTCGGTGGCCGAGGTTCACGAGAAGTTCGAGACCATGATGAGCACCCGCGGCGCCCGCTACCGCGATGTCCGCTCGCTTTCGGGCGTGATGGCCTATGCCGACGCGTCGGCCGAGTAGGCGCACGACACCGATTTCCATCTTCATGCTGTCCGTCGCCGGCACGGATCACGCGCCTTGCGGCCGCGTTCGCCGCATGCCGGCCCCTCTTGTTGTCCATTGGGGCAACTGACGCCGAACTCCCGACGTTGAGCTTGCAGTCGCGCATGTCGTGCGGGGGCGGATTACGAAAGTCGGAGGGATGACGTGCTCGATCCAAAAGGCCCGTTGAAGGATCGGTCCCCCACGCCGTTCAAGGCCGCTCCCGCCAAGCGCGCCGGTCACGATACGCTCGCGCCCAGCCTCGCTCTGGATCAGATCGGCGAAGCGCTCGCTTCCTTCTATGACGACCTGATCGCCGAGGGCATCCCCGAGAATCTGGCCGCCCTCGTTCGTCAGGTACCTTCGCCGGACGCTGCGGCCGAGCCGGAGCCCGTCGTCTCCGCACCGGTGCGCAAGTCCGGTCGCCTCGCTTTGGTGGTGGAAGACGACGCGTCGACGCAAGGTCTGGCGGTCGCCCTTCTCGATGAGACCGAACTCGACACGATCGGCTGCAGCTCGGCGGAAGAGGCGCTCGCCGTGATGCGGGATCGGGGTGGGGACGTCGCTCTCGTCTTTGCCGATATCCAGCTCTCCGGTGTCATGGACGGCCTGCAGCTCGCACGGGCCGTGGCCATGCTGTGGCCCACGGCCCGCATGGTCGTCACCTCCGGCCGGCGCGCCCCGCGACCGGATGCGTTACCCGAGAGAGTGGTGTTCATCCCTAAACCCTGGCGACCGCAGGACGTTCTGGTGGAGGCCGAGCACGCCACGAGCAATCCTCCGCCGGCCGTACCCTGATCGACGGCTGCGCACCGAGACATCGACTCGGGCCGCACGGTCCTTCATCCAAAAACATCCCTGTCGAGCAGGCTCGCCGACCATTGCCCCGGCGATGATATCCAGGACAATGCTGCGCAGGCGTGGCAGCGGAATCCTGCTCCGCCACGGAGTTGGGCGCACCTCTTGCATTGCGTCGATCCAAGAGAGTGGTACCGACCGGTGCCGCGGAGCCCGTCAACGTGCCGATACTGTCCGTCCGACACATCACCACGTACCGCTACCGCCAGCCCGTCGGGTTGGGCGAGCATCGAATCATGTTCCGGCCTCGCGACAGCTACGACCAGCGCTTGCTCGCCGCGACGTTGAAGATCACGCCGGAGCCCTCGTCCCTGCGCTGGCTTCACGACGTGTTCGGCAATTGCGTCGCGGTGGCCACCTTTCAGGGGCGGGCCTCGTCCCTCATCTTCGATTGCTCGATCACCCTCGACCACACGCCTGAACTGGCGCCGGAATTCCCCATCGCGCCGCATGCGGCCTTCTACCCCTTCGGCTACGGCGCCGACGACATGCCCGATCTCAGCCGTTCCATCGAGCGCGAGCATCGCGACCCGAAGAACGAGGTCGATGCCTGGGCGCGCAGCTTCGTCCCGCCCGCCGGCCGCGTCGGCACGCAGGAATTGCTGGCCGACATGACGCGCCATGTCCGACGCAATTTCGCTTATCTCGCCCGCTCGGAAAAAGGCGTTCAGGATCCCGTCACCACCCTGCGCCTCAAGCGCGGAAGCTGCCGCGATTTCGCGGTGCTGATGATCGAGGCCGTGCGCGCTCTCGGAATGGCCGCCCGCTTCGTCTCCGGCTACCTCTACAACCCGCGCGGGGACCGCAACCGCCATGTGGGCGGCGGCTCGACCCATGCCTGGGTCCAGGTCTACCTGCCGGGCGCGGGCTGGATCGAGTTCGACCCCACCAACGGCATCGTCGGCAACCGCGACCTCATCCGCGTCGCCGTCGCGCGCGACCCGCGCCAGGCGGTGCCGTTGCACGGCTCCTTCTTCGGGTTTCCCGCGGACGATCTCGGCATGTCGGTGAGTGTCGAGGTCGACGAAGTCGAACCGGGTTCCATCGAGCAGCGCACACCGGATCCGATCCTCGTGCGTTGACGACGATCACGCCCCTGTCGTCGGACGACGACCGGGTTCAGACCAGATTTTTACAGACATGGGGCCATTACGATGAAGATCAGGACTGGGTTCGACATCGCCTTCGAATCGGTTCAGCCGACGCCCATGATCCTCGAACTGAGCGTGCACCCGTCACGCATGCCGGATGTGATGACCCCGCACGTCATCAGCTTCAATCCGCCCATCCCCTTCCAGGAATACCGGGACGTCTACGACAACATCTGCACCCGCATCGTCACGCCGGTGGGGCGTCTCGACATCTCGGCCGACTTCACTGTCTATGACACGGGAATGCCGGACGAATACGCTCCCTACGCACAGCAGATCGATGTCCAGAACCTGCCGAGCGACGTGCTGGTCTACCTTCTCGGCAGCCGCTACTGCGACACCGACAAGCTGTCGGAGACCGCCTGGTCGCTGTTCGGCGGGACGATGCCGGGCTGGTCACGGGTCCAGGCGATCTGCGACTACGTCCATGACCGCATCCGCTTCGACTACATGCTCGCCGACGCCACGCGCACCGCATGGGACGGCTTCATGCAGCGGCAGGGCGTGTGCCGCGATTTCGCGCATCTCGCCGTCGCCTTTTGCCGCTGCATGAACATTCCCGCGCGTTACTGCACCGGCTATCTCGGCGATATCGGCATCCCGCCCGTCCCCGACCCGATGGATTTCTCGGCCTGGTTCGAAGTCTATCTCGACGGGCGCTGGTACACGTTCGACGCCCGCCACAACACGCCGCGCATCGGCCGCATCGTCATGGCGCGGGGTCGCGACGCCACCGACGTCGCGATCACTACCAACTTCGGATACTCGCACCTCGCCCGCTTCGACGTGCATACCGACGAGGTGTACTGATTTTGGAAGCTCACGTTAACGAGATGTGAAATCTGCATCGGGGGGTGGAACCACCGGCCTACGCTTACGCTTGTATAGCAAAGGTTACCGTACAGCCAAGGCATCTGACCATGAAGACGTTGGCGACCGCTCTTGCAGGCATCATGGGTGCTTGCATCCTCGCTTCCACCCCCGTCCTCGCCGCCTCCTCCTACGATCCGTTCGGAACGGGTGGCGACGATTACTACCCCGAGACCGAGTACGCTCAGCCCTCCTACGATCCCTATGGCTATCAGGGCACCGTCGGTCAGGGCGCTCAGGCCGCTCCCCAGGCCCAGGTCGCGCCGATCCCGCGCGAGATCGTCGGCTTCAACGGCGCATACAAGCCGGGAACGATCGTCGTCTCGACCGCCGAGCGGCGTCTCTACTTCGTCCTGCCGAACGGCGAAGCCATCCGCTACGGCGTCGGTGTCGGCCGCCCAGGCTTCACCTGGTCGGGCACCAAGACCGTCACCGCCAAGCGCGAGTGGCCGTCATGGACTCCCCCGGCCGCGATGATCGCTCGTCGCCCCGACCTGCCGCGCTACATGGCCGGTGGTGTAGAGAACCCGCTCGGCGCCCGTGCCATGTATATCGGCAACACCGAGTACCGGATCCACGGCTCGAACGAGCCCGACACGATCGGTCAGGCCGTTTCCTCCGGCTGCATCCGCATGACCAACGACGACGTCACCGATCTCTACGAGCGTGTGAAGGTCGGCGCCAAGGTCGTCGTCCTCAACTGAACGACATCCGGCACAAGATACAACGCCGCGTCATCGCTGGATGGCGCGGCGTTCTTCGTCGTTGGCTCGAGACCCTTACGGGACGACGCGCCCCACTGCCGTCTGAGGTGCGCTGAAGGACGCGATTGGCATGTCGCAGAAGCAGCGGGCGCCGAGCGGACGCGGCCCCGGCAGGGGACAGGAATAAGGCTGCGGCCCGGTGATGCCCGATTGAACCGCATCGCAGTTCAGGCCCACGGCCCGGCGGGGCGGGGGGCCGCGATCGTCGTAGTAATCACGGCGCGGCGGCGGACGGTAATAGCCCTCGTCATCGTATTGCGCGCTGGCGGCGCCAGCGGAGAGCACACCAGCCAGAGTGAGGGCCAACAGGCCGAAACGCTGGGCGGAGCGCGAAAAACCAGGTCGCATGGAGGATCGCCCTCTTCGACGAGCCCGAAATCCGGGCGGGGCGCCAGGGTTAGGAGACCGCTCGCCGCCGTGCAAGCGCCGTGTCGCACGTCGTTCGCTGCCGTCGCCGACGGGACTACGGCACCGGCGATCGCGCGCCTTTCAAAGAACCGTGAGGGAGGCGATCGGCAGCCACGCTTCCAGTTCGTCGCCGTCGACGTCGCCATCCACGAACCAGCGGCACAGGGCCTTGTCGTCCACGATCTCGACGACGGTCATGGTCGCCTCGTTGTCGTCCGACCCTACGTAATCACCCGGCTTGATGGTCATCGATCCCCATTCCCCCGATCTGCGCCGCCTGTCGATCCTGAGCTTTAGTCTCGAGGCTCTCGAGCAAGGCTCCCGCACCGCACCGGGCATGGCCTCGGGAGCGATGCGGGAGTTTCTTATGCCGTGCCGGCTTGTCTGAGAACCTGCCTCAGCCCTCTCTGGCTTGGTCCAGATCGTCCTTCCGGACATCTGATGTTTGTAGGCCGGGGCGGGCGTCAGGCTGATCTAACCAGGAACCCGACGATCCGGCGGACCAGGGGCAGAACCAGGAGAAGCGTCGGGAACGCCACCACCCAGGACAAAGCCCAGGCCGGCGGCCAATGGTCGAGGAAAGCCGCGTCGGCCCCCAAGGTCTTGTAGGTGGAGATCGCCGAGACGACGAGCGTCATCAGCAGCGAAAGTACCAGCGGCATGATGAGCCACTGACTGCTCTGTGGCAGGCATCCCCGGAGACGGAACGATTGCAGGCGGTTCATGATAACCCGACGTCTGGACCGTAATCCGGGGCAGCACTGACACCGACCGGATGACGGATCGGAAAATGCGTTGCTTGACGTCAGACGCTTACGGCACGCGCTCGGCGCGGCGAAACTTGACTAGGACAGCTTGGCCGGGACCGTCAACAACCGAATATCGAGCCGGATCATCGAGCCCGTCTTCCGAAAAACAGCGAGGCCCGCCTCACCGTGCGGGCGGGGCGGGCCTCTATCGTCGGACGGATCAGATCCGTCGCATTTCGAAACTATCAGGAATTGGCGTTGCGAATGGCCTGCTCGGCATCGGCGCCGGCCTTGCGAGCGGCTTCCGTACCCTGTTCCATCGCCTTGCGGGTGTTCTCGGCAGTCTCCTGCATAGCGGCCTTGGCCTTCTCAGCACCCTGCTGCATGGCGCTCTGCGCCAAGCCACCGAACTCCTTGGCCTGCGCCTGGATCGCAGCGAACTGGCTGCGGACGAACTCGGCCTGATGCTGCATGGCCTCCTGCAGGTCGCGCGAGCGAACCAGCTTCTGGGCGAGGTCGAAGGCGGCATTCACGTTCTGCTCGGCGAACTCGAAGCCGCGAGCGGAGACGTCATGCGCGCTCGTGCGGGCCGTATCGGCCGAGCCATGAACCGTGTCGGCGGTGCGGCGGGCCGCACCGATGAACGAATCGAAAGCCTTGCGGGCCTGATCGACGCTCTTTTCGGCAAAATCGCGCATTTCAGCAGGCACTTCATAGTTCGGGGTGTTGCTCATGTCCGTCTCCTCTGAACTTGCTTGTTGATCGTTTGTTGTGCGCTGCACAATAACACATCGCCTGCCCTATGCCACCCTCGTGCGTGGCATTAAGGATGACAAAAGGTAAACGCGCACCGGCAGCGCTTGGTGTCTATATCGGCGGCGCGTTGCGGGTAAAAAAGGGCGCGAATCACTTACATGCCAGGCGAAACGGGTACGGATGTTCGAAAAAGGGGCTGAAGAACCGACGTCCGGCCCCGAACCGGACCTCGGCGACCTCGTCAGACACTGGAGTGGTGATTCGCGGTTCGGGCTTCGCCTGAGCGCCCCGGATGCCGTTTGGCTCGTGCTGGACGGGACAGCGGAGCGAGTCCTGCTGGCTTCGACGGCGGCGGACGGCCTCGGCCGCGCGATCGGCACCGACGAATCGGGCCGGGTCGATGCAATTCGCCTGTGCGACCAGGTTCGCCCGCGCCGTCTCCCGTTGGATCGGCCGACGCTGATGAAGCTTCGGTTCGAAACGCGCCGTCTCGGAGCGGCCACAACGTGCCTCGTATTGCGGACGAAGGACAAGTCGGGGCGCAACCTGCTGATCGTGGCGCTTCTCGACCGCTTGCCGAACCACCGCGCATCGCCACAGAAAGCCATCGTGGCGCCCGCCCTCCCGCAGGCCGAGGAGGCGCCAGAGCCCGCGGGCCTGTCCCCGGTCGCGGAAGGCGTGCCTTCGCCGCAGGACACTCCTTCGATGCAGACCGGCCGCCTGGTATGGCGCAGCGATGCCGACGACAGGCTCACCGACATTTCCGGCGCTGCCGCCGCGTCGGTCAAACCGGCGATGCTCGGCCGGACATGGTCCGCCCTGTCACAGACCCGTACGCTCCTCGATGCGGAGGGGCTCCTGCTCGCCCTCGCCCAGCGCCGCACCTTCCGGGCGATCTCCGTCACCCTGCAGCCGGACGGGGCGCCGGATGCGATGGATCTCGACATCTCCGGTACGCCGACCCGGCGCGCCGGAGACGAGTTCTCCGGATTCAACGGCTTCGCCATGGTCCGCCCCTCCGTGTCCCCCTCGGCACAGGATGTCGTGGCGAGCACGGACGATGCGGAAGCGTCCCCCGATCAGTCTCCGAGCGAGCGACCCGTCCCGGAGGCGGCAGGCGGCATCGGCACCGTTTCCGATCCGGCCGAGGTGACGGCCCCCGTCACCTCTCTGTCCAAGAGTACCGGATCGCCCGTTTCCTCCGGGGTTCCGGCAATCGATGCGGCGGCGCTCCCGCCCGTCGCCGAACCCTCCCCCTTTCTCATCGCAGACGCGGCGAGCCCGGTGGTGGAGGCGGATGCTCCCCCTGCCCCGCCGCCGCTCGTTTCGGAGTCCGACGCGCCGCCCGAACAGGTCGAGTTCGCCACCGAGCCTTCGTCCGACGCCCAGAGCGGTTGGTCGACGCTCCAGGACTCTCATCTGTCCAGCCACGAGCATGCGGCGTTCCGCGAGATCGCCCGCGCCCTGGGCGCGCGCTTTGCCGGCGATTCCGAATCCGATGATGAGGTCACGACGGACGACGAACGCCCGGCCAGCGGATCGGTGACCCCGTTCCCCTCCGCGATGGCGCGCAATGTAGAACCGGCTCCGGAAGGCCCGAACGCCGCCGTGGCGGCGACGCTCGAACGGTTGCCCGGCGGCGTGATGATCTATCGCGACGACAGCGTCCTGTTCGCCAATGGTCGCCTGCTGACAATGGCCGGGTTCGCCGATCTCGCCGAGCTCACCGCGTCGGGTGGCCTCGACAGGCTGTTCGGAGGGCTCATCCCACACGAGCGGTCGGCGGACGGCGCGCCCGCTCTGCTCACCACCAGGACCGGCGACCGCCTGAGCGTCGATATCCAGGCGTCCGAAGTCGACTGGACCGGCGCGCCGGCCCAGCTGCTCCTCGTCCGCGATGCGGTCGCGGGGGAGCCGGCCCGCGAGCGCGCGGCGATGCAGATCGCCGACGCCTTCGCCGGTGCCCGCGCCGCCGACGCGCAGGCCGTGCTCGACAGCCTGGAAGACGGCGTCGTCACCCTCGACCGGAATGCCCGGATCATCGGGCTCAACCGCAGCGCGGCGGCAACGTTCGGTCTCGACCCGCGCGAGGTCGTCGGTGCCGGTATTCTCAGCCTGTTCGCGCCGGAAAGCGCCGTGGCCGTGCTCGCCAGCGTCCATGGCATCGCCGGCCCGGCACAGGCGGCTCAGTCGCAACCGGTGCCCGATGTCATCGCCCGGGCGGCCGCCGGCATGCTGCCGATGCTGATCCATGTGGCGCCTCTCGCCGGGCGGGACGACGGCCGCATGGTGATGACCGTCCGGGACGTGCGCGCCACCAGAAGCGTCGAAGCCGAGTCCTCGAACGCGCGGCGCGCGGCAGAATATGCAAGCGCGCGCAAGTCGGATTTCCTCGCCCGGATCAGTCATGAGATCCGGACGCCAATGAACGGCATCCTCGGCTTTGCCGACATGATGCTGGCCGAGCCGTTCGGCCCCATCGGCCATGAGCGCTACCGCGACTATCTCGGCGATATCCACGCCTCGGGCACCCACGTCCTCAGCCTCGTCAACGACCTGCTCGACCTCGCAAAGATCGAGGCCGGGCGCCTCGACCTGACCTTCGAGGAGGTGCCCCTCAACGACGTCGTCACCCATTGCGTGGCGATGCTGCAGCCGCAGGCGATGCGCGACCGGATCGTCCTGCGCACGAGCTTCTCCCACGACCTGCCGCCCCTGGTCGCCGACGAGCGCTCGTTGCGGCAGGCCGCCCTCAACATCATCGCCAACGCCATCGCCTTCACCGAGGCCGGCGGGCAGGTCATCGTCTCCACCACCCTGGCGGACCGGGGCGAGATCGCCCTCCGCGTGCGCGACACCGGGATCGGGATGAGCCCGGACGAGGTGGAGACCGCCCTCGAACCGTTCCGGCAGATCGCCGTGGCGGCCTCGCCCAAGGGGCGGGCGGATGGGCGAAGCACCGGCACCGGCCTCGGCCTGCCGCTCACGAAGGCCCTGGTGGAGGCCAATCACGGAAGCTTCCGCATCGAGAGCCGGAAGGACGAGGGCACATTGGTGGAAATGCTGTTCCCGCCCCAGGCGGCGGTCAGGACCGCCTGACCGTCGAGGCGGGCGCGGACTCGTCTCACGGCCGGGCATCTGCCATCATCGGCGGGCCATGCGGCGTGCCTCGCGCCTGCGACGCGCGGCCTGCGGAGGACCGGGCCCCATGCACTCTCCATGACGAGACGCCTGCCTCCGATGGCCGTGACGGCCCTGATCCTGGCGCTCTGCCTGTCGGCCGAAGCCGCCGAGCCCGTCCGCATGACCCTCCTCACCAACCGCACGGGTCCCGGCGCCGCCATCGGCGCGCGGGTGGCCAACGGCGTTCACGATTACCTGGAGATGCTGAACCAGCGCGATGGCGGGATTGGCGGCGTGCCCTTGCAGGTGGAGGAATGCGAGGTCGCCTCGGAGGTCGAGCGCGCCCGGGCCTGCTACGCCGCCGCGCAGGCGTCCGGAACGGTCCTGATCACGACGCCGGACCGGGGCATCACCCAGGACCTGCTGGAACCGGCCGCGCGCGACCGGATCCCGATCCTGTCCCTCGCCGACGGCTTCCCGGCCGGAACGCGCGGCGACCTGCTTCCATGGGTGTTCAACCCCTCCTCCACCGTGCTCGGCGGCATCACCATCGCGATCCGGTATCTCGCCAATAGGCTCGGCGGCCTGTCCGAACTGCAGGGCCTCTCCATCGGCCTCGTCTACAGCCATGCGGGCGCCGACCCGTCCGCCCTCCTCATCCTGCAAGAACTCGGCGCCCGCTACGGATTCTCGACACCGCTCTTCGCCGACGACGAGACTGAGGCCAGCAAGGCCGCCCTGTGGACACGCATCGCCGCCGCGCGCCCGGACCATGTCATCCTTCTCGGCCAGGGCACGCGGAGTGGAGCTTCCATCGAGGAGGCCCTGAAGGTCGGCTTCCCGCCCGACCGAATGATCGCCCTGCGCTGGCCCGATCAGGACGGCATCCGCCGCACCGGCTCGGCGAGCCGCGGCTTCAAGGAGGTGAGCCGCCACGCTTTCGGCGATGCTTTCCCCGCCTTCGATGCCATCGACACCTTCGTCGCCGATCGCGGATTGTCCTCGACGCCGAAGGACGGTTCGGGGGAGACCCATTACAACCGGGGCGTCTACAACGCGGTGCTCGCCGCCGAAGCCATCGCGGAGGCCCAGAGAGCGCGGCGCGGCGCACCGTTGCGCGGCGCGGACGTGCGCCTCGCCTTCGAGGGCCTCTCGATCGACGACAGCCGCTGGAAAGGACTCGGGCTGGCGGGCTTTGCCCATTCCCTCACCTTCACCTGCCGCGATCACGGCGGACGGCCTTCCGGCTTCGTGCAGGTCTGGGATGGCGCCAAATGGCTCCGGGTGGCCGAGGGGGTTCCGCAGATGAGCGACATCGTGGATGCGCGCCTCGATGCGGTCGTCGCCGAGTTCCGGACGGCCAACCCGTCGCTGCCGGCCCGCGCCGAGCCCTGCGGGTCGCTTCCCTGACCCGCCCTGGCGTGGCCTACCCGTGCCGACACAGTGTTCGACGACGCCGCTCTTCGGCCGTAAGCAACCCCGGCGCACCCCATCCGTTCTTCCGCGACAGATGGAGAAGCGCGATGCGTACAACCCTGAGACTTCTGGCCGCCGGACTTTTCATGGCCGGAGCGACCGGCGTCCTGGCCCAGACGGCCGGCACCTCGACGACCGGGCAGAACCTCGACTCGGCCGGCGCCTTCCGCAACATCACCCCCACCGGCGTCACCAAGCCCCCCGGCGCCGCGGCCGCGCCCGACACGCCGGTGAAGCGTGACGACGGCGGCAAGCGGCCCAAACCGGAAGGTTCGGGCATCAAGGGGATCTGTATCGGCTGCAACTGACCTGCAGGCCACCGCTGGCGAGGAGTATTCCCCCAATTGGGGGGTGCCGGCGCTGTTGGATCATGCCCCTTCGCGCTTGCGGTAAATCTGCTCCTGCGCATAAGAACAAGGTGGAAGTCCCGGCTGCGCGGTTTTCGCGATACGATCGGGCACCAGCAGGGAAAACGTCATGGACGAGAAGGTGGTCGACGTCCGCGCGGCCTGGATCGACGGCGCGCATGTGGACGATGCCGGGTATCAGGCGATGTACAAGGCCTCGGTCGACGATCCGGCCGCGTTCTGGGGCGAGCACGGCAAGCGGATCGACTGGTCGACGCCGTACTCCACCGTGAAGAACACGAGCTTTGCTCCGGGCAACGTCTCGATCAAATGGTTCGAGGACGGCAAGACCAACGTCGCTTACAATTGCATCGACCGCCACCTCGCCACCCGTGGCGATCAGGTCGCGATCATCTGGGAAGGTGACGACCCCAACGAATCCAAGCACATCACCTACCGCCAGCTTCACGCGGAAGTCTGCCGGATGGCGAACGTGCTGCGCAACCGCGGCGTCGGCAAGGGTGACCGCGTCACCCTCTACCTGCCGATGATCCCGGAAGCGGCCTATGCCATGCTGGCCTGCGCCCGGCTCGGCGCGATCCACTCCATCGTCTTCGGCGGCTTCTCGCCGGATTCCCTGGCAGGCCGCATCGAAGGCTGCGCCTCGAAGCTCGTCATCACCGCCGACGAGGGTCTGCGCGGCGGGCGCAAGGTCGCGTTGAAGGCCAATGTCGACGCCGCCATCGCGCGGCTCGGCAAGGATGCGGTGGACCATGTGATCGTCGTGCGCCGCACCGGCACTGCCGTGCCGATGGAGCCCGGCCGCGACGTCTATTACGACGAGGCCGCCGCCCAGGTCACCGATGATTGCCCGGCCGTGGCCGTAGAGGCGGAGCACCCACTCTTCATCCTCTACACATCAGGCTCGACGGGCCAGCCCAAGGGCGTGGTCCACACCACCGGCGGCTATCTCGTCTACGCCGCCATGACGCATCAATACGTCTTCGATTACCGCGAGGGCGAAGTCTATTGGTGCACGGCCGATGTGGGCTGGGTCACGGGCCACAGCTATATCGTCTACGGGCCGCTGGCCAATGGCGCCACGACCCTGATGTTCGAGGGTATCCCGACTTATCCGTCGACGTCGCGGTTCTGGGACGTGGTGGACAAGCACAAGGTCAACATCTTCTACACCGCTCCCACGGCGATCCGCTCGCTCATGGGCGGCGGCGAGGGCCCGGTTAAGAAGACCTCGCGGGCCAGCTTGCGCGTCCTCGGCTCGGTGGGCGAGCCGATCAACCCGGAAGCCTGGGACTGGTACTACCGCGTGGTCGGCGACAGCCGTTGCCCCATCGTCGACACCTGGTGGCAGACCGAGACCGGCGGCATCCTCATCACCCCGCTTCCCGGCGCCACCAAGCTGAAGCCCGGCTCGGCCACCCGCCCGTTCTTCGGCGTGCAACCGCTGATCGTCGACGCCGAGGGCAAGGAACTCGACGGCCCCTGCGAGGGCAACCTCTGCATCAAGGATTCCTGGCCGGGCCAGATGCGCACGGTCTATGGCGACCACGAGCGGTTCGAGCAGACCTACTTCTCCACTTATCCGAACCTCTACTTCACCGGCGACGGCTGCCGCCGGGACGCGGACGGCTATTACTGGATCACCGGTCGCGTCGACGACGTCATCAACGTCTCGGGCCACCGCATGGGCACGGCAGAGGTCGAATCCTCCCTCGTCGCCCATCCGAAGGTGTCGGAAGCGGCCGTCGTCGGCTACCCGCATTCCATGAAGGGACAGGGCATCTACGCCTACGTCACCCTGATGGAGGGCGAGGACGGTTCGGACGAGTTGCGCAAGGAGCTGGTGGCCTGGGTCCGCAAGGATATCGGCCCCATCGCCTCGCCGGACCTGATCCAGTTCGCCCCCGGCCTGCCCAAGACCCGCTCCGGCAAGATCATGCGCCGCATCCTGCGCAAGATCGCCGAGGACGAGTTCTCGTCGCTGGGCGACACCTCGACCCTCGCCGAGCCGGCCGTGGTCAACGACCTGATCGAGAACCGGCAGAACCGCGCGGACTGATCGTCAAACTCCCGCAACGAAGCGGCGCATCTCGAAGGAGATGCGCCGATCGCGTCCTGGCCGGATCCCGAGCCGTCGCTTCCGTTCGACCTGACGATATCGTGACCCTGCGACGCTTGCGCTGACGCGCCTCGGGACATGAGACAAGATCGGCAGACTTAAGCGCGCCCGCTCCTTCATCGCTACAGTATTCGTCGAGACCGAGACCCCGTTCAGAAGGGTCGACGCTCCAGGGAAAGGTACGCCATGTCCGATATCGAGACTGCGCGGATTGCGCAGAACCCGCGGTTCAAGGAGCTCGTGCACGAACGCACCCGCTTCGGCTGGACGCTGACCATCCTGATGCTGCTGGTCTATTTCGGCTTCATCGGCCTCATCGCCTTCGACAAGTCTTTGCTCGCCCTGAAGATCGGGAGCGCCACGACGTCCCTGGGCCTGATCCTCGGTGTCGCCGTGATCGTCTTCGCCTTCATCCTCACCGGCATCTACGTCCAGCGCGCCAATGGCCGCTTCGACGAACTGACCGCCGCGCTCAAGCGGGACCTCGGCCGATGATCCGCTCCGCCCACCCCATCGCCCTCGGCACCACCCTCGCGGTCATTCTCGCGGGTGCCGCCTATGCGGCCGGCCCGGATATCGGCGCCGTCACGAAGGCCCAGACGAACTGGCCGGCCATCGGCATGTTCGCGTTCTTCGTGCTCTTCACCCTCGGCATCACCTACAAGGCGGCCAAGGGCACCAAGTCGGCTTCCGACTTCTACGCCGCAGGCGGCGGCATCTCGGCCGGCACCAACTCGCTGGCCATCGCCGGCGACTACATGTCGGCCGCCTCGTTCCTCGGTATCTCCGGCCTCGTCTACACCTCCGGCTTCGACGGGCTGATCTACTCCACCGGCTTCCTCGTGGGCTGGCCGATCGTGCTGTTCCTCATCGCCGAGCGCCTGCGCAACCTCGGCAAGTTCACCTTCGCCGACGTGGCGAGCTTCCGCCTCGACCAGACCTCGATCCGCATCATCTCGGCGGTGGGCACCCTCGTCGTCGTGGCCTTCTACCTGATCGCCCAGATGGTCGGTGCGGGAAAGCTGATCCAACTCCTGTTCGGGCTCGAATACCTCTACGCCGTGGTCATCGTAGGCGTGCTGATGATCGTCTACGTGGCCTTCGGCGGCATGAAGGCGACGACCTGGGTCCAGGTGATCAAGGCCTGCCTGCTGCTGGGCGGCGCCACCTTCATGGCCGGCGCGGTCCTCTACAAATACGGCTTCAACCCGGAGGCCCTGTTCTCGGCGGCCGTCGCCACGCACCCGAAGGGCGACGCCATCATGGCGCCCGGCGGCCTCGTCTCGAACCCGATCGAGGCGATTTCCCTCGGCGTCGGCCTGATGTTCGGCACCGCCGGCCTGCCGCATATCCTGATGCGGTTCTTCACGGTCTCCGACGCCCAGGCCGCCCGCAAGTCGGTGTTCTATGCCACCGGCCTGATCGGCTACTTCTACATTCTCACCTTCATCATCGGCTTCGGCGGCATCGCCCTGCTGATGTCCGACCCGGCCTATTTCAAACTCGATCCGGCCGGCGCCTTCGACAAGCTCAAGGGCATGGTCGGCGGCACCAACATGGTCGCCGTGAACCTCGCCAATGCCGTGGGCGGACCGTACTTCCTCGGCTTCATCTCGGCGGTGGCCTTCGCCACGATCCTCGCGGTGGTGGCCGGCCTGACCCTCGCCGGCGCATCGGCGGTGAGCCACGACCTTTACGCCAGCGTCATCGCCCGCGGGCGCAGCAACGAGACCTCCGAGGTCCGGCTCTCGAAGATCTCGGCGGTCGTCATCGGCATCGTGGCGATCTATCTCGGCTACGTCTTCGAGAACCAGAACGTCGCCTTCATGGTGGGCCTCGCCTTCTCGGTGGCGGCGAGCTGCAACTTCCCGATCCTCACCATGTCGATCCTGTGGCGGGGCACGACCACCTGGGGTGCCCTCATCGGCGGCTTCGTCGGCCTTTTCGCGGCGGTCGGCATGGTGATCCTGTCGAAGGCGGTGTGGGTGACCACCTTCGGCAATCCGGTGGCGATCTTCCCCTACGACAACCCGGCCCTGTTCTCGATGCCGCTCGCTTTCCTCACGATCTATGTGGTGTCGAAGCTCGACAATACTGCAAGGGCCAAGCGCGAGCGCGCATTGTTCGAACAGCAGTTCGTGCGCTCGGAGACCGGGATCGGAGCCGACGGCGCTCACGCTCACTGACGGTTTCAAGATCATTCGACAAATGCTTGAAAGGGCGCGGCGGAAGCCGCGCCCTTTCTCATTCATGGCATCCCGCCGGGCGGCGGCCCGATCAATCGGCACCAAAGTGACACGTTTGCATAAAAACGTGAGTATCCTTGTGCCGTACAGCTTTTTCACTCTTGGGCGAAATCATGGCGTGAGGTAGCGTCGATCGCTCTCTTTTCCGTGAGCGGTCAGACCAGCGCGCGCCAGGACTAGGGCGACTGCGAACGCCGACGCAGTGCCCAAGTCTCTGAAGTGTTGAAAGCCAGGCCTGCAAAAGCCTGGAAGTATAAAAAATTTTGGAGGTTCCCCCCATGTCTGCAACGTCAGCGGTCTCATTACCAAAGGATGCCGCACGGCCCATGAGTGCCGGCGAGAAGAAGGTCATCCTGGCCTCCTCGCTCGGCACCGTGTTCGAGTGGTATGATTTCTATCTCTACGGATCGCTCGCCGCGATCATCGGCGCACAGTTCTTTTCGGCCTACCCGGAAGCCACGCGCAACATCTTCGCCCTGATGGCCTTTGCCGCCGGCTTCCTGGTCCGCCCCTTCGGTGCGCTGGTGTTCGGTCGTCTCGGCGACCTGGTGGGCCGCAAGTATACCTTCCTCGTCACTATCCTGATCATGGGCATCTCGACCTTCGTGGTCGGCCTGCTGCCGTCCTACGCCACGATGAACGAGTACGGCGTCGGCTGGGTCGCACCCGTGGCGCTGCTGGCGTTGCGCATGCTCCAGGGCCTCGCCCTCGGCGGTGAGTACGGCGGCGCGGCGGTCTACGTGGCCGAGCACGCTCCCCCCGGGCGTCGCGGCTTCTACACCGCCTTCATCCAGACCACGGCGACCCTCGGGCTGCTGTTGTCGCTGATGGTGATCCTGTTCACCCAGATCTACGTCAACGCGAACTACGCGCCCGTCGCCACCACCCTCGCCGATGGTTCGGCCGGGACGATCACGCCCTTCGCCGCCTGGGGCTGGCGCATTCCGTTCCTGGTCTCGATCGTGCTGCTCGGTGTCTCGGTCTGGATCCGTCTGCAGATGCAGGAGAGCCCGGCCTTCAAGAAGATGAAGGACGAGGGCACCGGCTCGAAGGCACCGTTGTCCGAGGCGTTCGGCCAGTGGCGCAACGCCAAATGGGCGCTCCTCGCGCTCCTCGGCCTCACCGCCGGCCAGGCCGTGGTCTGGTACACCGGCCAGTTCTACGCGCTGTTCTTCCTCCAGACGATCCTGAAGGTCGATCAGTTCACGGCCAACGTGCTCATCGCCTGGTCGCTCATCCTCGGCACCGGCGGGTTCCTGTTCTTCGGCGCACTCTCCGACAAGATCGGCCGCAAGCCGATCATTCTCGGCGGTTGCGTGATCGCGGCACTGACCTTCTTCCCGCTGTTCAAGGCGCTGACCGCGGCCGCCAACCCGGCCCTGCACGCGGCCCAGCAGAGCACGCAGGTGGTGGTCAAGGCCGATCCGGCGGATTGCTCGTTCCAGTTCAATCCGGTGGGAACGGCCAAGTTCACGAATTCCTGCGACATCGCCAAGGCGCTGCTCGCGCGCTCGGCCGTGAACTACACCACCGAGCCCGCCGCTCCCGGCACCAAGGCCACCGTCACCGTCGCCGGCAAGGAGTTCGCCGCCGCCGATCCGACCTTCGCCAAGGATATCGGCGCGGCCCTCACCGCCTCCGGCTACCCCACCGCCACCAACCCGAGCATCGTGAAGATCGCCATCGAACCGAAGGACGGCCTGTCGAACTTCGCCAAGATGATCGATATCTTCTCGGTCCAGAAGCTGACGATCATCGGTATCCTGACGATCCTCGTCCTCTACGTGACGATGGTCTACGGCCCGATCGCGGCGGCCCTCGTCGAACTGTTCCCGACGCGTATCCGCTACACCTCGATGTCGCTGCCCTACCATATCGGCAACGGCTGGTTCGGCGGCCTTCTGCCGGCCACCGCCTTCGCCATGGTGGCCCAGACCGGCGACATCTATTTCGGCCTCTGGTACCCGATCGTCATCGCCCTCGCGACGGCCGTCATCGGTGCCCTGTTCATCCCCGAGACCAAGGACAGGGACATCTTCACCTGGGACGACCGCCCGGCGCGGTAGTCCTCGAACGGGGGCGTCGGACCGGGCTCTCCGCCACGGTCCGACGCCGGACGTGAAGCGCCCGATGTTCCGCCATGAAATAAGGGCCCCGGATCGCTCCGGGGCCCTTTCTCGTGTCGTCCGCGCGCGGAGCCCGTGTGCCGTCAAGCAGCCTCGACGGTCTCCGCATGGGCCGCCTGCAGGGCGTGATGATCGGCCATCGTCTGCCAGGCATAGCGCATGGCGAACTCGGCCACCGCCTCGTCGAAGGCGTCGCCCTTGCCGAGATAGCCGGCGATCATCGCCGCGTCCCCGGAGCGGGCATGGGCACGGGCGAGCGTGGTGCCGCAGAGCCGCGCATAGGCTTTGGGGCCGCTCTCGGCGAGGATCTCGGCGACGGCCGAGAGCTTCTTGTTCTTGAGCTGGCGCACGTAATAGGAGCGCCCGCTCACCTCGGAATGAGCGGTGCCGAGGAACATGTCGCTGGCCGCCTGCATGATGCGCTGGCCGTCGATCACCCGCTGACCCTCGGATGCGAGGAAGAACGGGCTCAGGGCGAGCTGACCCAGGACAGAAGGCCGGGCTTCCTTGATCTGCAGGAAGAGCGGCGCGCCATCCGAGTCGGAGTAGAGCCCCACGGCGCAGACCGTGCCCACCGAGCCGATGCCCACCACCTTGAAGGCGACGTCGCGCTGCATGTAGCGCAGGGTCAACAGGTTGCGGTCGGCCTGCAGGCTCTGCGGATAGGCGAGCAACGCGGCGGCCGCTTCCTGCACCGCCTCGGTCAGGCCGTTCGGCCCTTCGTGGAAGATCGTCGGGTCCTTGTCGGCGATGCGCCACTGGGCCGGGTCTGAATGGAAGGTCGCCGGGTCGAGGTCCGGGGCGTCGCCATGGCTCAGACCGTCGGCGGTCTCGGAGGCCGCATCGGCCAGGAGGCGCCGGCACAGGTCCCCATCGCCGAGGCGGCCGATCTCTTCATCGAGGTCGATGCGGCTGTGCCAGATCGCCAGGGGCGAGAGATAGGACAACTCGCGAATGTGCTCGCGATAGGCGCAGACGCTGGCGCGAGCCGCGCGATACGCCTTGTCCTCACCCTGGGCGAAGGCGGCGACGGCGACGCTGGCGGCGAGGCGCTTCACGTCGATGGTGAAATCGACGTTCCAGAGCGTCTCGTCGAAGTCGTTGATGTCGAACAGGGTCTGGCCTTCGGCGCTGCGATACACGCCGAAATTGCCGATGTGGCAATCGCCGCAGGCCTGGACCGGGATGCCCGGAACCGGAACGCCGGCGAGATCGGAGGCCATCACGGCGGCGGCCCCGCGCAGGAAGGCGAACGGACTGGCCCGCATCCGCTCGTGGCGCAGGGGGATCAGCTCGAGCAGCCGGCCCGCATCGTTCGCCCGCAAGACAGCCAGCGGATCGCGGTTTTCGGCCGGGTACCAATCGGCATGCGACTCCCGGGGGACCGAATCGCGCAGGCGCTTGCCGGCCGCCCGGCGCTCCGCGCGATTGGAGGAAAGATACGTGTTGGTCATGGAAGATAGCCTCGACAGGGCGATGCGCGCAGGCCGTTCGCCGCACACCGCGCGGCATCAGTGCCGGAAGTGGCGATGTCCTGTAAACACCATGGCGAGCCCGGCCTCGTCGGCGGCCTTGATCACGTCGGCGTCCCGCATCGATCCGCCGGGCTGAATCACCGCCGTGGCGCCGGCTTCCGCCGCCGCGATCAGGCCGTCGGCGAAGGGGAAGAAAGCGTCCGAGGCCACCACCGAGCCCTTGGCGAGGCTCTCCGCCGCGCCGATGCGCTTGGCGCCCTCCGCCGCCTTCCAGGCGGCGATGCGCGAGGAATCCACCCGCGACATCTGCCCGGCGCCGATGCCCACCGTGGCACCGTTCCTGGCGTAGACGATGGCATTCGACTTGACGTGCTTGGCGACGCGGTAGGCGAAGCGCAGGTCGGCGTATTCCTGAGCCGTGGGCTCGCGCTTCGTCACCACCTTCAGCGTCATGTCGTCGACCACGGCCGCGTCGCGGCCCTGGACCAGGATGCCGCCGGCGAGGTTGCGCATGGCGAAGCCCTTGGCGCGCGGGTCGGGCAGGCCGCCCGCGAGGAGGAGGCGCAGGTTCTTCTTGGCCGCGACGAGGGCGATCGCCTCCTCGGTGGCGTCCGGGGCAATGATCACCTCGGTGAAGATCTCGACGATCCGCGCGGCCGATTCGGCATCCAGCGTGCGATTGAGGGCGACGATGCCGCCGAAGGCCGAAGTCGGGTCGCAAGCCAGCGCCCGCTCGTAGGCCTCCGCCAGGGTGTCGCCTTCGGCGACGCCGCACGGGTTGGCGTGCTTGATGATCGCCACCGCGGCGGCGCGGGCCGGGTCGAACTCGGCGACGCATTCATAGGCCGCGTCGGTATCGTTGAGGTTGTTGAAGGACAGTTCCTTGCCCTGGAGCTGGCGGGCGCTGGCCACACCGGGCCGAACGAGGCCGGGCGTCCGGTAGAAGGCCGCCGATTGGTGCGGGTTCTCGCCATAGCGCAGGGATTGGGCGAGCGTGCCGCCGAAGGCGCGGAAGGCCGGGGCCGCCTCCATCTCCACATGGTCGGCGAGCCAGGAGGCGATGGCGGAATCGTAGGAAGCGGTGCGGGCGAAGGCCTTCTGCGCCAGCCGCCTGCGGGTCGCGGCCCCCAGCGTGCCGTTGCCGGCTTCGAGCTCCGAGAGGATCGCGCCGTAATCGGCCACATCCACCACCACCGCCACGTCGGCATGGTTCTTGGCCGCCGCGCGGATCATCGCCGGGCCGCCCACATCGATGTTCTCGACCGCGTCGTCATAAGCGCAGGGTTTCGCGATCGTCGCCTCGAACGGATAGAGATTGACCACGAGCAGGTCGATGGCGCCGATGCCGTGGGCGGCCAGCGCCGCCTGATGCTCGGGATCGTCGCGCACGGCGAGGAGGCCGCCATGCACCGCCGGGTGCAGGGTCTTCACCCGCCCGTCCATCATCTCGGGAAAGCCGGTGATCTCAGCGACTTCCGTGACCGGCAGTCCCGCCTCGCTCAAGGCCCGGTGCGTGCCGCCGGTGGAGACCAGGGCGACGCCGCGCTGGGACAGCGCGCAGGCGAAATCCACGAGGCCCGTCTTGTCGGAGACGGAAAGGAGTGCGCGGGCAACCCGCGCCTGATCATGCGACATCGTCGAGAACCGTCCGGCACAGGGCAGAATCTGCCCCTGAAACGCGGCGGGTACCACAGATGCCGCCCTATCGGCTACCGCGCCGCCTCGTCGGCCACCGGAGCCTCGCTCCGGGCGGGGTCGTTCCGCCCCGGCGCCTGCGCGAGGTGCAGGAAGCGCCATCGCACCCGCGTGCCCTCCCCCGCTGTCACGTAGAGGACGATCTGGTCGGTCCGCCGCGCACCCGTCAGCCCCGCGAAATACACGCTCTCCTCCAGGGCCAGGGCCGCGCCGTCGGCCTCGAACCGCCAGATCTCTCCCAGGGGCGAGGCCAGGTCGACCCCTCCGCCCTCGGCCGCATTGGCCGCGATGGCGGGATGGAGGTGGAATCGGATCGCCGCCTCCGGCGGACGCAGCCGGATGCGATTTCCCTTGTGGGCCACGGACACGAAGGCATCCTCGCCTTCGAGCCCGGCGCCGTCCGGGAGGAGGCACCAGCGCCGCTCGTGGACGATCCCGAATTCCGCGGCATAGCCGTCATGGCGGCCGGCGAGGATCAGCGAGCCGCCATCGGTCGTCCGCTCGGATTTGACCGCGCGCGGGCCGCGCACCAGCACGGGTCCGATCCGCCCGATGAGCCAGTCCGACGCCCAGCGACTTCCCACCCCCTCGCTGGCGCCGAGGAAGCGGCAGGATGAGGAATCTCCCACCGTCGCGGTGGAATGGGCGGCGGTGCTGCGGGCAAGGCGCCGCAGCTCCGGGCCGCTCGCCGGCAGGCCGCAATTGATCACCACCCGCTGGGGGCCGCTCGACATCTCGAAGGAAAGGCAGCCGGCCCCGGCATTCATCGAGAAGGGCAGCGGCGGCGGCGCACCCACATCGGCGACCACGACGACCCGGCCGCTCTCCAGCCGCTCGTAGCCGGAATTCGGCGCGTGCATCATCGGCTGCGCCAGGGCGCCGTCATAGACCAGCAAGGTGGCGAGATGGTCCGCCGCCGTGGCGCCCATGCCGTTGAAATGGCTCAGGGACGCATCGCCGTGGCGCAGGAGGCGCAGCAGGGGCAGCATGCGGTCGATGGCATGGAGCAAGGCCACCGGCGGATCGAGGCTGCGGCTGAGGAAGCTCTGGCGCAGGGGCAGAAGGTCGAGGAGGAGCTCCATGGCGAAGCGCGGGTCGCGGCTACGAGGGCCGCCGTCCGCCATGATCTGCCGGTCGAGCTCGCGCGACAGGATGCGCGTGGCCCGGCGCAGGATCGGTTGAATGCCCTCGCAGCACAATCCGGCATAGCACAGGGCCACCACCGCCAGGAGCCGCGATTGCGGTGGCAGGCCCCGGCGCAGGGAGCGTTCGAGGTCTCTGGCGCCGCGCCCCACCGCCTTGAGGAAGGCCTGGTAGAAGGCGTGGTCCGCCCCTTCCAGCACGAGGGGCGACTGGCACAGGAAGGAGATCAGCCGCCGTGCCGCCACGGGCACGGTCGCGGCCAGGGCCTCGTCGCCACGGCCGGCGATGAAATCCGCCACGAAGGCGCGGGCATTGGCGCGCGCCAGCGCCGTGTCGGCGGCGCGCAGGTGGCGCAGCCAGCCGAAGCCGTAGAACGCATCCGCCCATTCCGGCGAGGGCGGCGCGTAATCGAAGGGCGAGCGGCCGCTCACCGAGAGCGAGCGCCCCGCGAAGACGAACAGGCCGGCATAGATATCGTCGGCGAAGGTGGCGTCGCTGGTGCGCAGATCGTGCGGGGCGATCACCAGAGCGCTGACACGGGCGCGCGCGAGCAGGTCCGGGCTCGCGGTGAGGCGTGCGGAAACGCCCCGCGCCGAGCGCGCGATCTCACGCCCGACGAGCCGATAGAAACGCCAACGATCAGCCCCCCAACCCACGCACGCCTTTCCTCCAGCACCGCGACCCGGATGGCCATTGTGCCGGATGTCGTCCCATCTGGAAGCTAAGCCGTGCCTATTAACCAACAATTAAGGATGCCGATACTCATCGCGCCGCCTCGTGGCCTCTCCGCTCGGGATTTCCCCCTCCGGAGTGGCGCCGCGCACAGGGGAAAGGTTGGGCACCGCCACGGCCCGGCAAACTGTATTTTTTGGCGAACTCGGCCGGAACGGTTGAATGCTGCACAGGTTATACACAGCGCCAGCGAGTTTCGTTCCTGCAGCCTCCAGCAATGGCAGTGTGCCTGTGACTGTCATCCCCGTCTTCAAGCGCGCCGGTCTCTTGATGTCCGCCGCGGCGTTATTGTGCACGTCTGGCGCTGCGATGGCCCAGAACGCTCAAGACCGTGGCCTCGGCGGCCTGTTCGAGGCGTTGTTCTCTCCGGCCCGCCCAGCGGTGGAAGCGCAGCAGCCCGCTCCCGCGATCGAGTTGCCGCAAAGGTCCCTGACGATCCGGCGCGAGGCGAACCGCCCGCGCCCGAAGATCCGTTACGCCGCCCTGCCGAAGAGCGAGCCGCTGCAGCTGCAGATCGGCGACCGCCAGACGCCGATCCCGCTCTCATCCGGGCCGATGGCCGCCCTCCTCAAGGATCCGACCCTGCGCCCCGGCGACATCGTCGTGCTGAAGGACGGCGCCCGCGTCTTCACCGGCAACGAGGACAAGACCCATACCGCGCGGGATTTCGAGCCGGTCAGCCGCTCCGCTTCGGTCGATCGCAAGACGAAGGCGCTCCTGTCCATGATGATCGCCCCGGTGGGCGCATTGCCGCCCGACGAGGTGCGCAAGTTCATGGCCCGGCTGAAGAAGTCGACACCCGCGAGCGACGTGAACGGCGCGGCGCAAATTCAGACCGTCTCCATGCGGGTGATCACGCCGTAGGGCGGGCGTCTACCGAAGATACGTGACGCTATACAAAGTCCGTCGCAACTCGCTCTCCGTCACCCAGATGCGACCATTGTCGCAGCGCTCGCGGATGCCGTCGCGCATGCGGCCGCAATATTCACCGGTATTGTCCTGGATTCGATACTGGCAAACATCGCCCGCCTTGCGGCGGCCGATGACCGGGCTCGCATGGTCGGCGAACAGGTCGGGATCCTTCGGGTCGCGGTCCTCCAGGAGATACCAGCTGTAGCCCACGGTCGGCACGCGGCCATGGTCGAGGGCGTAATCCACCATGGCCAGGATGCGGTCGAGCTTCGGCCTGCTCGGATGGCGGCCGGATTCGATCATGTCGGCGAAATCGGCCTGGCTCGCCGCCACGCGGTAGGAGACCGGCAGGAGCGGCACCGGCAGCGGCGTCCGGCGGCAAGCCGTCTCCACATGGGCGATCCAGGCCGCGTTGAACGGATCGGCCCATCGCCCGCGCAGATGGGTCGCGGTGGCGGCTACAGCGCGAAAGCTCTGGCGCGTCGGGCGAAGCTTCGTCCGGTAACGCAGCGCGCGTAACGCCGGCATCACGTAGCGATAGCCGTCGTTGGACGGCAGGTCGCGGTCCTCGCAATACCCGCCGATATTGTAGAGGAGCGCTGCCGTATCCTCCTCGCCGCCCTCGATCTTGTCGAAATACGGTTCCAGGCTCGGATTACCGTCCTTGGTCACCTCCGCATTGTTGCGGCTCCAGGCGATGTCGGCCCGGTAGGCAGGGTGCGCGCGAAGATGGCGTTTCAGATGCGGGTCCGCGATCGCCTCCAGGCGCGCAGGGTCGGCGAAGTAGAATTTCGTCGCCACGTCGAGGGGCGAGACCGATTTGCCGACTCGGTGCGAGATCATGTCCGCCGTGGCGTAGGCAAAGCAGATCGCGCTCTCGCCCTGGTTCAGGGGCAGGTCTTTCGGCGAGGGCGAAATCCCCACGTCGCGGGTGCCGGTATGGATCTCGAACGGGATCGTCAGCGAGACAGGGGCGCAGGCGGGATTGCGGGCATAGGCCGGCGCCACCGGCAGGATGCGGCGGTCGGTCCCGTCGGCCCCGGCCTGTCCGACGAGAGGCAAGACCGCGAACAGTCCGGCAATGGCATGGCGGAAGCCCCGCACCGTGCGCCTTAGGCTTTCCGAACCAGACGGCTCGCGAAGAACCCGTCGATCCCGCCACGGACCACCGCAGGGGCACCTTCGCCATCGACCCTATCGCCGGACAGATGCGAGGGCAGCGTTCGAAGGTCACCGTCGCCGTTGATGAGCTCGCCGAGGCCGCCGACCTCTTCGGGGCGGATCGCGAGCCGTTCGAAAGCCGGATTGCGGGCGAGGAAGGCGGCGACCTGCCCCTCGCCTTCCTCGGGCTCCAGCGAGCAGGTGCAGTAGACGAGACGCCCTCCCGGCTTCACCAGGGTGGCGGCGCGGTCGAGGAGGCGGCGCTGCAGCCCGCCGAGGCGCCCGACATCCCCGCCGGCCTTGGTCCAGGCGACGTCGGGATGGCGGCGGATGGTGCCGGTGGCCGAACAGGGCGCGTCGAGGAGCACGGCGTCGAACGTGCCGGCGTCGGTCTCGGGCAATTGGGTGGCATCGCCGACGCGGATCTCGGCCTTCAGCCCGAGGCGGGCGAGGTTCTCGGACAGACGTTCGAGGCGCGGGGCCGAACGGTCCACGGCCACCACCTCCGCCCCCGTGGCGGCGAGCTGGGCGGTCTTGCCGCCACGGGGGCGGAGGTGGTGGCCGTG
>NZ_VRVC01000248.1:0-2346 GCF_008040005.1 Methylobacterium sp. WL19 | reverse complement strand
CCCCCGAGGGCGGCGAGGCCGAGCCCGCCGGCCAGGATCGCGCGGCGGGACGGGGGGAGAGGGGAAGGACGGTGCGTCATCGGATCGGGATCACCCTGTCGCTGGCGGTCGCCCGGAGCCGGTCGCGCGCCGGCATGGACGGGGACCGCCTTCCGGCGACCGTCCGTCGGCGTCACCCGTGTCATGCTATAGGTCGAAGAGTGTGCCTGCCTGCGCAGTCCAAGGCAAGATTTAAAAAAATCTCTACTTTTGAATTGATACAGTCTGTTCTTGCCGTTGCTGCGCCGGAGGCTCTACCGACGCGGCCGCTGCATCTTCACCACGGTGCTCTTGGGGCGGCCGATCGGCTTCAGGGGCGCCTTGGCCTCCAGGGCGGCGCGGGCGAGGTCCTGGGGGCGCGGCGCCCCGTTCGCGATCCGCATCAGGGCCTCGGCCATCTCCTCGATGGTCTGGGCCGCCTCGCCCTCCAGCGTCTCCTCCGCCCGGATGCCGGGCAGTTCGGGCGCGATCTCTTCGGCGGCCTCCCGCAACTGCTCGATGAGTTCGGAGGGGGAGTAGCGGGAGGGAGGTGACTGTGCCATCGGGCGACCATGGCAGCCGCCGGCGGCCTCGACAACCGGGCCGATGGATCGGGACGTCGAACTCAGCTCAACGCTGCACTCCAGGTCAAGCCTTGGACAAACACCTCAACCAGCCTCTCGGCGCGGCGCGCCTCCCCCACGCGGCGGCCCCGTACCGAAGGCACACCAAAACGTAGAGGACATGCACTCAGCCTCGAAAAACATCGGGTCGATGCGGCTCCTTTAAGCGAACCTTTCCCTTGTTCTGGCTTCTCGGTGATAGGAGATGGCGCACTGCGGGGGGCGATCACCGGTGACCATGCGGCCTCAATCATTCCACGACGGCTCCGCGACGGACGCGTCCCGCCCCGAGGGCGATTCCGGCCACGGGCGGCTGAGCCTGAAGGGGCAGGGCGTCGTGAACCTCGCTCTGGCCAAGGGAGAGGGCGCCCCCGTCGACGATCTGCTCGCCGCCTCCGAGGCTCCGGCGAGCCAGATGGCGCTGCCGCTCTGGCTGCTGATGGTGGGGCGGGAGGCGGTCCACAGGCGCTGGGGCCTCGTCACCGGGGCGGGTCTCGTCTGGACGGGGTTCGGCGCCGCCCTCGTGATCGACGCCTTCGACGGGGCCACGCATATTCCCGACCGCTGGTTCGGCCTCCTCCTCGTGGTCGAGGCTGTGGGCGCGTTCCTGCGCGGCCTCGTCGCCACCGGCGCCGCGCGCCGGTTGCGCCTCCTCAAGGCGGCGCTCCTCCTCGTGGTGGCGGTGCTGACGATGCTGGCCTCGTCCTCGAGCACGTTCCTCCTCGCCATGCTGTTCGGGACGGCCTTCCTGTTCGACGGCCTGTCGCGCTTCGCGCTCTCCTATGTGCTCCGCTTTCCGGGCTGGCGCCTGTCGGCGGCGCATGGGGCGCTGGGCGTGGCGCTGGGCATCATCACCCTGCAGCCCTGGCCCACCTGGTACGCCGGCACGGTGGGGTTCTGCATCGGCGCCTTCCTGATGCTGGCGGGGATCAAGGTGGCGATCCTCGGGCTGCGGTTGCGGCGCCCTCCGGCGGCAGCCGGACCGCGCGCCGACGGGGCCGGCACGGACACGCTCACCGTCTATGTCTGGACGCCGACGGGAACGGCCTCGATCCCGGCCCGGCAGCGCCTGGTCCATCGCTACGTCATCTCCGTGAACGGGTCCGGCCACATCTCCACCGGGCACGCGGCCCTGGAACTGGGCGATGGCAGCGGGACGCACGGGAGCCCGCTCTATGTGAGCCATTACCCCGCCGTGGAGATCGACCGCTCCCCCGACAACCTGCGCGCCACCCTGCGGGCCGGCCCGGAGAACAACGTGCCGGGCCGCTTCCTGCCGAGCTACCGCGAGGAGGCGGACGATTGGTGCGAGGCCACCGTCACGGTCACCTTGCACGGCATCGACGGGGCGGGCTTGACGCGCTTCTGGGCCGGCTATCGCCGCGACGCGACCTACAATCTCGTGGGCCGGAACTGCTCCACGGCGGTCGCCCGCGCCCTCGACGCCGCCGTGGAGGGCGCGTTCAGCCGGGCCGGCAAGCCGTGGCGCAGGCTCGCCCAGGCCGCCCTGAGCCCGGAATTCTGGGCGGCCGCCCTCCTGCGCAACGGGGCCGGCGCGATGACGTGGACGCCCGGTCTCGTGCTCGATTACTCGCGGGCGCTCAGCGCCCTCATCGATCCCGTCTCGCCGGTCCCGGCCATCAGCTGGGACGGCGTGAGGCGGCGGCTCCTGCGCAACTGGCGGGCCGAGGCGGTGGCGCGGATG
>NZ_VRVC01000247.1:0-2525 GCF_008040005.1 Methylobacterium sp. WL19 | reverse complement strand
GGCGGGGGCCGCGTCGCGGTCGAGGCGGTCGAGGAGGGCGTCGGCGACGAAGTCGGCCACCGGCACCTTCCGAGCCTCAGCGGCGAGGCGAACGGCGAGGCCGAGGTTCGTCGGAACCCTGACGTTTAATCGCCCAGCAGCGGCCAGATCAGCGTGGGAGAGGGAGGAGGGCGGCTTCGTCATGACGACAAAATGCACCGCCGGCCGGCTCACCGTCCTAGGGCAGAAACCGCAAAAACCATTATGTCGCGCACGCGCGACGGAGAGGGGCCTTCCGATTTTCCGGAAGGCCCCTCTATCCTTACGGCTGCGCCGCCAGGCCTGCCTTCCAGGCATCAACGGCGGCAAGGTCTACTTCCCAGCGTCCCCCAACCTTCCAGGCCCAGCCAAGCGGCTTTCCGCGCCGGATCAGTGTGTCGACGGACCTTCCGACGCGCCTAGCTGCAATACCGATCTCTACGCCCCTGCGAGGGGCCGCTACGGCGGTGTCGGGAGCATCGTCAGGGAGGCGGGCGAGCTGGCGAACGAGACGGCGGTGCTCGGCTCCAACGGCATCCATTTGGACTTGGGTTGCATGAATGCGGTCGATCAACGCTTTTCGGTCGAAACGAGGGGCCACCATCATGCGGCCCTCCCGAAGAGAGGCTGGCTGGCGGCGGGCGTGTGAAACGAAATTAGCATTTCGAGGGACCCAAAAACGCGCAAATGCCGGGCTGCGCATGCACCGCGGCTTCGTCGCAGGCTCGTACGGTCCCTTGATCGATCCAGCGGCCCGTGGACGGGCACGACCCCGCAGTCCGGCCCGAGGGAGCCAACAGCCGCCCGCGCCCGTCCACGCCCGCGCCAGCCCATCTCAGAGCGCGGCCGGAGAGGGCAGGGCGACGGAGAAATGCAGGACGGGGGTGTCGTCGTAGATGTAGACGCACACCTCTCCGTGATCTCGACGCCAATCTCGCGGCCTCTTTGGACGGTGGTGCGGGCATCGAGGGCAGGACGAGGCGAGGGGAGCAGGCGCCACCGTGAGGGGTCGGTCGCTCGCGTGTCCCCCCAGGGACCGAGAGCGGGCGAGCGATCCCGCCTCGCATGCACGCGGAAGTGAGATACAAGGGTGTCTATATGAGCACCCAGCGCGGCAGGAAGCACCGCCGAACGTCCAGCCGAGAGAACGTCCGTGGTTTGCCGCGCGCTACCCGTGTCCCTTCCCGACGAGATGCCGGGGATCGTCGGCTGAGCGCCGACCCCGTCAAGCCAGGGCGAAGGTGCTTGCATTGAAAATGTACCGAGAGACAGAAAGAGTATCGGCGACATTTCCGGGGCATCCGTCTCGTCAGCGTGCCGCATGATGGGCCTCCCGAGCACGCTTCACATGAACCGCCCGTTCTTCCGGGGGGAGGCGTTTGAACGTCCATTCGGACATGCCGAGACCGACCCAAGGGACGAGCCGGGCGATAGACATTTCCCTCGGGGTCTTGGTGAGGCCGGCAGCGTGGCGCTTCGCCTTAAGCGCTGCGGCCTTGCGCTTGCGGACGTGTGCGGTGTGGCGGCGCTTGGTCCAGCCGGCAGGCAGCACGTGCGTCAGGCCAAGGCGGGTGTAGCGCTCAACGGTGAGCCCGAGCCGCGCGCCGATGTCGGCCGACGAGTAGCGCGGCGGCGCCGGAAGAACGCGCCGACATGCGTCCTCGATGTCGGCCGGGGTCAGGCGCGGCGTGTTGAGCCGAGCCCATTCCGCCAGGACGAAGGCGAAGGTCTCAGGGGAGGTCGCGAGATGCACATGCACCAGCACTTCGTCCAACCAGACCGTCGCGTCGTCCGTGATGCAGGGACCACCACACACGTCGCGGAGGATGGCCGTGATCTCGGCCCGGCGCTTCCTCGCGACGATGAGGGCCGGGCCACGCGGAGCCGTTCCCCGTGATGGGGCCTGTTCGGCAACCTTTGCTGGTGCTACAGGTTTCGTGTTAGCAGTTCGGCTTGGGTGGGGACCCGGGGCGTGCTGTTCTACGCGTGAAAATTGACGGCCCTGCAGTTGCCACTGCGGGGTCGTTCCGTTTTCAGATCGAACAACTGCGCCCTGTAAAAGGGCTGCTTTCATAGAACTCCTGCCTCTTTGTGTGCGTCATCAATCCGCTTGATAACGGCATGGTGAAGTAGTGTGCGGGCACATAACCAAGCGGATTGCTTGGGAATACCTTGGCTGATCAGCTTCCTATGAAGCTCTGCCGTCTCCCGGGCGCAGGCCTTGTTGAGGTCCGCCGCGTATCCGTGCGGCAAGCGCTCCGTGACCTCGGCGACGAGGCGTCCGTTGACGTGGAGGGGGAAGGCCAACACGGCGCCGAGCAGCAGGTCCCGGGTCGGCCCCACGCGATCCCGCACAGGGGCCGGGGAGCGGCGGGCGCCTCCCAGGCGACCCGAAGCGGCGAGCGCGGCCGGTGACGGCTTCTTCGCCTTCTTCGGGGGCTTTGTCGGGATCGGGGGCAGCGGCAGGCCGGCCACGTCGAACAGGTCCGTCATCGAGCGCTACCGGC
>NZ_VRVC01000246.1:0-2534 GCF_008040005.1 Methylobacterium sp. WL19 | reverse complement strand
CGCCTGGGGCGGCGGTTGGCCCGGATCGGCCGGCCGGCCCTGCGGAGCGGCGGCTGTGCCCGACAGGGCACGGATGGCCGCCTGGGTCTGGGGCGTCGCCGCCCCGTCGGTCGGCCCGGAATAGAAGCCGCGCCGGGCGAGATTGCGCTGGATCGCGGCCACGAGATCGGGGGGCTGGCGGCCGAGATCGTCGGTGAAGGTGCCTATGGCCAGCGGCAGCCTGGCCGCCACCGTGTCCATGTAGATGTCGGCGGCCTTCTGCGGGTCTTTCGGCACGCCGCTCTCCGCGTCGGCGTAGCAGCCGGCGATCCAGAAGAGTGTCGACCAGGAGTTCAGATAGTTGTTCCGGATCGCCACCGGGTTCGCCTGAAAGGCGAGCCCGTAGCGACAGCCGCGCTTCAGGTCGTACTGGCCGCGCCCGCGGTTGAGCAGGAGGTCGGTCATGCCCCGCTGGGCGCCCGGATAACCGAGATCGGCGGGCTTCTGATAATAGCTCAGGGCGGTAGCGGCATCGGCCTTGACGGGGTTCTTGACGTAGATCCCGGCCCATTCGGGATTGTAGAGGGCGCCCATGAACGAGCGGGCGGAGATGTCGCCGGCATCCGCCGCGGCCTTCAGCTTGTCGAAGGCGGCCTTGTCGCCATCCTTGCCGGCTTTGTCGAGGAGGTCGAGATAGGTCTTCTCGCTCTCCTTGCTGTCGGCCGGCTTGCCCCATTCCCCGGCGGGCTTCAGCACCGCGAGTGCCAGGCCGGCCGCGAGGGCGACCGCCACCTGTGGCAGGGCGAACCAGGCGAGACGGTAGCGCGCATCCGCGTACCAGAGCGCGGCGTGCGCGCCGAGCCGGTCGGTCCCGCTCACGACTTCGCCTTCATGTAGGCGCGCAGGGCCGTGATGACGGCGGGGTTGCGCTTGTTCTCGACGGGGAGCGTGTAGAAGCCGCGCGCCGTCAGCTCGGCCTGGAGGGCGCCCCAGAACGGGCCGCTCCAGCTGCCCGCCTCCTCGAACAACAGCCAGAAGGTGACCTGGTCGTCCTTGAGGTCGACGCCGCGCAGGGCGAGGGCGGCCGCCTTCTTCGGATCCTTGGCGACGTTGCCCCAGCCTTGATCGTAGATCGAGGCGGCCTCACCCGCCGCCATGACGTTGCCGGCGGCCGCGGCGCGCTCGTAATAGGCGACGGCGACCTGCGCATCCGGCGCGAAGACCTGTCCCTTGTTCCGCACCGGATTGTACAGGCGCGCATAGGCGATCTGCGCGTCCGCGTCGCCGGAATCGGCCCGGGCCTTGAGCTGCGCCATCTTCCCCCGGTCTCCGGCCATGGCGGCCCCCGCCAGGGCCGTGACTTCCGGGTCCGGCCCGCTCGGTGCCACCTTGCGCGGCTCGGGCCTCGGGGCTGCGACGGTGTTCTTGATCCCGGCCTCCACCTGGAGGGCCGTGACGATGGCGGGATTGGCGCGCCCGTCCACGAGGCCGATATAGCGCCCGGACTTGGCGAGATGGCGCTGGATCCCCGCCACCAGGGCCGGGCTCTGCATGCCGAGATTGTTGACGAAGGCGTCGATGGTCGGCTGGTGCTTGCGCCACAGCACCGCGGTCACCAGCTCGCCCGCCCGGACGGGATCCTGCGGCAGGCCGCTCTCGGGCTCGACATAGCATTTGGCGAGCTTGACGGTGACGCGCTCCTCGCCGGTAATCGTCCGGTTGAGCGTCTCCGGGTCGTCCATCCAGGTCTGGGCGAGGCGGCAGCCGCGCTTGAGGTCGCCATTGGGGTTGGCGGGGTCGAGGAGCACGTCGGCCAGGCGCGTGATCGCCAGGAGGTCGCCCGCCGCGGCGCCGGGAGCATAGAGGGCGGCGGCCCGGGAGAAGTCGTTGGGCGACGGCTTCTTCGGGAAATAGGCGGCGGTCAGCGGGTCGTAGAGCGTGCCGAGTTTGGTCGCGGCGTCGATCTGGTTGCGCGTGGCCGCGGCGGTGAGTTCCTGGAACGCCTTGAGGTCGCCCTCCTTGCCGGCCCGGTCGCGCAAGGTCGTCAGCTCGGCCACCCGCGCCTTCGAGACCGTGGCCGGCTGTCCCCATTCCCCCTGCGCGGCCAGGGACAGGCACAGCCCCGCCAGCCCCAGCGTCACCACCTGCGGCAGGCCGAACCAGGCCAGGCGGTAGCGGGCATCGCCGTACCATAGGGCCGCGTGTGCGCGCAGCCACTCGTCTCGCGCGTTGCTCATGGTCTCGATGGGCTCCGGGCCGTTTCGTTCGCCTGGGCGAAGCGTCGGATCGCGGCGATGACCGCGTCGTTGCGGCGGTTCTCGACCGGGTTGGTGTAGATGCCGCGCGCGGCGAGCGCCCGCTGGAGCGCTCCCCAGAAAGCGGGGCTCCAGGTCGCGCCGAAGACCGGGTCCGTCAGAAAGAGTTGGTAGCCCGGATCGAGCTCGAGCTGGCGAAGGATGAGGGAGGCCGCCCGGTCCGGGTTCTTCTCCAGGGCGCCCGCGCCCTTGTCGTAGAGACCCGCCGCCTGGGCGGCGGCGTCGCGGGCGCCGGCCGCT
>NZ_VRVC01000245.1:0-2565 GCF_008040005.1 Methylobacterium sp. WL19 | reverse complement strand
GCCCGAGGGAGGCCGCCGGGATGGCGGCCGGCCCGAGGGTGGACGTCCTCCCCGCCGCGAGCGGTTCGAGCCCGGCCGGGTCCGTCCCGAGCGCCGCGACGAAGGCCGTCCCGCCGCGCAGCAGGAGCAGCGTCCGCAGCGCCGCGAGCGGGCTCCGGACCCGGATTCGCCCTTCGCCAAGCTGGCGGCGCTCAAGGCACAGCTCGAAGCCGGCGACGGCGGCAAGCGCTGAACCGGGGATCTGAAGAGGGCGGATGAAGCCGGGGCGGCAGCGTCTCGACAAGTGGCTCTGGTTCACCCGCTTCGCGCGGAGCCGCTCCCTTGCCGCCGCCCTGGTGGAGGACGGCTTCGTCCGCGTGAACGGGACGCGCGCCGACAATCCCGCCAAGGGGATCGGCATCGGTGACGTGGTCACCGTCGCCGCCGCCCATGTGACGGCGGTGGTGCGGGTGCTGGAACTCGGCGAGCGGCGCGGCCCCGCCCCCGAGGCGCGGGGCCTCTACGCCATCCTGTCGGGCGGCCCGTCCCCGGAACCCGACGACGGCGCGGCGTGATCCGCCTCTCCCGCACGGCTACGACAGTCACACGCTCTCGCAGGACGCTCCTGTCCCCTTCTCCTTCCAGGGGAGGGGGCGGTGACGCCTGCCGGATGTGCGCATATCCTGGGCCCTCGGGCGGCGCCCGATGGACGTCCCGCCGGTCGACTCCCGCCAGCCACGAGCGTTTTTGCGGATGAACCCTGTCTTCGCCGATCTCCCCAATACGGTGTTCGACGTGATGTCGGTGCTGGCGCGCGACCTCGGCGCGATCAATCTCGGCCAGGGCTTCCCCGACGATCCCGGCCCGGCCGACGTGCGCGAGAAGGCCGCCGAGGCCCTGCGCGACGGCTACAACCAATACCCGCCGATGATGGGGCTGCCGACCCTGCGCCGCGCCATCGCCGACCATTACGAGCGCCATCAGGGCCTCGCCCTCGACCCCGAGACCGAGGTGATGGTGACGTCGGGCGCCACCGAGGCCCTGGCCGCGAGCCTGCTCGCCCTGGTCTCGCCCGGCGACGAGGTGGTGCTGTTCGAGCCCATGTACGACGCCTACCTGCCCATCGTCCGGCAGGCCGGCGGCATCCCGCGCTTCGTCACCCTGCGGCCTCCGCATTTCCGCCTCGACGAAGACGCGCTGGCGGAAGCTTTTTCCGAGCGCACGCGGGTCGTCGTGCTCAACAACCCGCTGAACCCGACCGCGACGATGTTCGGGGACCAGGACCTCGCCCTGCTGGCACGGTTCTGCCAGCGGTTCGACGTGACGGCCGTCTGCGACGAGGTGTGGGAGCACGTGACCTTCGACGGACGCCCCCATCGCCCGCTGATCGGGTTCGAGGGTATGCGGGAGCGGACCGTGAAGATCGGGTCGGCCGGCAAGATCTTCAGCCTGACCGGATGGAAGGTCGGGTTCGTCATGGCGGCACCGCCCCTGCTGAAGGTGGTCTCGAAGGCGCACCAGTTCCTCACCTTCACGACGCCGCCCAATCTCCAGGAGGCGGTGGCCTACGGGCTGGCCAAGGACGAGGCCTATTTCCTCGACATGCGGGCGCGCTTCGCCCGCTCGCGCGACCGGCTGAGCGCCGGCCTCACCGGCCTCGGCTTTTCCGTGCTGCCCTCGCAGGCGACCTACTTCCTCACCATCGACATCGGTGAGCTGGGGCCGCGCCTCGGCTGCGCGGACGACGTCGCCTTCTGCCAGGCCCTGGTGCGCGAGCACGGCGTCGCCGCGATCCCGATCAGCGCCTTCTATGCGCGGGGGGCGGTGCGCAACCTGGTGCGGCTGTGCTTCGCCAAGCAGGACGCGACCCTCGACGCCGCCCTGGAGCGGCTCTCCGGCCTGATGCGGGGTCGGGCCGCGTGAGGCCGGGAGGTCTCAGGGCCCCGCCGCTTGCGGACGGCACCGGGCAGGGCCACATCCTGCATCATGACCACGACGCGCATCCCCCGGAGCCCCGCCATGGCCTTCAACGACGCCGTCTTCCCCACTCGCGAATTGCCCTCCCGCGAATTGCCCAACGGCGCCTTCGGCCGGCGCGAGGGGACCGCCACGCGCTTCCGCGCCGAGCCCGACAGCCGGGAAGCGGCGTTGCTGCGGCTGGAGCAGTTCGCCCACCTCATGGACTCGGCGTTCGTGATCCCCGGCATCAACCGCCGGGTGGGGCTCGACGCCGTCGTCGGTCTCGTTCCGATCATCGGCGATGCGGCGGGCATGCTGCTCGCCTCCTACATCGTCTACGAGGCGCGCCGCCTCGGTGCCCCGCGATGGCTGCTCGCCCGGATGGCCATGAACGTGGCCTTCGACGGGGTGATCGGCGCCGTGCCGCTCGCCGGCGACATCTTCGACGCGGCGTTCAAGGCCAATCGTCGCAATGTCCGTCTGCTGCGCCGCCACCTCGAGAAAACCGGCGGCCTGCGCCCCAACGAGATCGAGGGAACGGCCGTCCGTCTCGACGGCTGACGCACAATCCAATAGGGGCGGTCTCATGAACGAGATCGCCCGCCCCGCGGAAGCCGTCCCCGTCAC
>NZ_VRVC01000244.1:0-2637 GCF_008040005.1 Methylobacterium sp. WL19 | reverse complement strand
CCCCTTGCCGCCGCTCGCCGGCCCCTCCGCCGGAGCGCCCCTTCCCGTTCTCGCCGCCGACGAGGCCGGCTTCATGGGGGGGCTGCGCTACATCGCCCGCTCGCCCCTGGTGCTGAGCCTGCTCCTCGTCGATCTCGTCGCCCTGGTCTTCGCCGTGCCCTACGTGCTGCTGCCCGAACTCGCGACGCACGGGCTCGGCGGAGGGCCGGACAGCATCGGCCTGCTCTATGCCGCCCCTTCGGTCGGCGCGCTCTTCGGCGCCCTGGCCTCGGGCCGGGCCGGCGCGAGCCCGTTCGCCGGGCGCTGGCTCGTCGCCTGCGTGGCGGTCTGGGCCTGTGCCTGCATCGCGCTGGGCTTCAGCGAGGGCATGGCTCCCGCCCTGTTCTGCCTTGCCACCCTCGGCGCGGCCGCGAGCCTCGCCGGCATCCTGCGCGCGGCCCTGATCCAGCGCGCGACGCCGGATGCGATGCTCGGCCGGGTGTCGAGCCTGTGGGTGCTGGAGGAGACGATCGGCCCGGCGCTCGGCGGCATGCAGGCGGGCACCACGGCCCATCTCGCCTCGGCGCGGATCGCCATGGCGGCGGGGGGCGGCCTGTGCCTCGCCGCCACCGCCGCCATCGCGGCGTTCACGCCCGCCCTGCGGGATGCGAGCCTCGCTCCGGAGGCGAAAAGGAAGGCCGACGATCTCGCCCTGGCTGCCGTCGATGTCCGCTAGACGGGCCGTTCTCGGCCTGGCGGCCTGCCTCCTCGTGCTGGCCTGTCTGCCCGCGCGCGCGGAGAAAAAGATGCCCGCCCAGCCGCGCGTCGCGGCCCTCGACTGGAGCGCCGTGGAACTGCTCCTCGGCCTCGGCATCGTGCCGGTCGCGGTGACGCAGCCCGAGAACTACAACCGGACCGTGGTGGCGCCGGCGCTCCCCGAGGGCGTGGTCGATCTCGGCCTCGTGGTGGAGCCCAACCTCGAAGTGCTGGCGAGCCTGAAGCCGGACCTCATCCTCGCCAACCCGATCCAGGTGGCGACGCAGGGCAGCTTCCTCTCGCGCATCGCCCCGACGGAGGCGGTCTCCATCGCCAATGCCGGGGGCGATCCCTACGAGCGGGCGAAGGCGGAGACGATGCGCATCGCCCTGCGGCTCGGCAGGGTGGAGCAGGCCAGAGCCCTGGAGGCACGCACCGAGGCGATCCTCACCGAGGCGGCGGCGAGCGCCTGCCCGGCCGAAAGGCACCCGACCTACCTCGTCTGGATCGTCGACCACCGCAACATCGTGGTCTACGGCCGCACCAGCCTGTTCCAGACCGTGCTCGACCGCCTCCGGATCCCGAATGCCTGGACCGGCGCCAGCAACGCCTCCGGCTTCACGGCGGTGGGGATCGAACAGCTCGCCACCGGCCCGGCCGATGCCCGCATCGTCCATATCGGGCCGATTCAATCCGACGCCGCCAGGGCGCTGGCCGGCAGCCGGCTCTGGCAGACGTTGCCGCCGGTGCGCGAGCATCATGTCGACGTGGTGGCCCCGGTCTGGTTCTATGGCGGCCTGCCGGCCATCGCGCGTTTCGCCGAGCTGATGACCGGTCTCGCCAAGCGGGATTGCCCCCGTGGCTGAGGTGGATCTGGCCGAGCCCCGCCTCGATGCCCTCGCGCCGCCCCGGTCGCGGATCGGCGGGACGATGCTCCTCATCGGCGCGGTGGCCCTCGTGGCCGGGCTCCTCACCCTGCGCACGCTCACCGCCGACATGGCCCTCGGCCCGGCGCTGAAGGCCCTGTGGAGTCCCGACTGGACCGACATCGCCCAGGTGATCCTGCATGAGAGCGTGCTGCCGCGGATCGTCACCGCCTGGCTGGCCGGCGGCGCCCTCGCTCTGTCGGGGGTGGTGCTGCAGCAGGTGCTGCGCAATCCCCTCGCCTCGCCCTCGACGCTGGGCATCTCGGCCGGGGCGCAGCTCGCTCTGGCCCTGGCCTCCCTGTTCGCGCCCGGCCTCTTCTCGCAAGGGCGGGAGGCGGTGGCGCTCTCGGGCTCGGCCCTGGCGGTGCTCGCGGTCTTCGCCCTCGGCCGCGCCAAGGGCTTCGCCCCCCTCGCGCTGCTGCTGGCCGGCCTCGTGATCGAGCTCTATTGCGGGGCGATCCAGACCCTCCTCGTGATCCTGCATCAGGAGCGGCTGTTCGGCCTGTTCGTCTGGGGCGCGGGCTCCCTCGCCATGAACGACTGGAGCGCCCCGGCCTATCTCGCGCCCCGCCTCGCGGTGGCCGCCATGCTGGTCGCGCTGATGGTGCGGCCCCTGTCCGTGCTGGATCTCGACGAGGCGAACGCCAGGAGCCTCGGGCTCTCCCTCGGCCGGGTCCGGTTCCTCGCCGTGGCCGTGGCGGTGGCGCTGGGCGGCTTCGTGGTGGCGGGGATTGGCGTCATCGGCTTCGTGGGTTTCGCCGCGCCGATCCTCGTTCGGCTCACCGGCACGCGCACCTTGCGCGACCGCCTCGTCGCCGCGCCCCTGCTCGGGGCGGCCCTGATCTGGCTCACCGATTCCATGGTCCTGGCGCTCGCCCCCATCGCGCAGGTGCCGACGGGGGCGCTGGCCTCCCTCGTCGGCGTGCCGATGCTGCTCTGGCTGCTGCCGCGCCTGCGTGGCGTCGGCGCGCTGCAT
>NZ_VRVC01000243.1:0-2681 GCF_008040005.1 Methylobacterium sp. WL19 | reverse complement strand
GCCTACGATTGGGACCGGCACGCCCTGCGCTACCACGCCCTGCTGCGCGCCCTCGGGGCGGCCGAGGCGCCGTCGAGCCATCCGCGCCAGCTCCTGATCTGCGACATCGACAACACCCTGGTCGGGTGCGACGCCGGCCTCACCGCGTTCCGCCTCTGGCGCAGCGAGCAGGAGGGCCTCGCCTTCGGCGTCGCCACCGGGCGGTCGTTCCACAGCGCCATGGCGATCCTGGAGCAGCAGGCGAGCCCGCGCCCCCAGGTGATGATCACGTCGGTGGGGTCGGAGATCTACCATCTCGATGCCAACGGGGTGAGCTACACCGCCGACCGGGCGTGGCGGGACACGGTCTCCCGTGGCTGGAGCCGCGAGGACGTGCGGGCCGTGCTCGGGCAGGTTCCCGACCTCGTTCCGCAAGGCCCCCTGGAGCAGCGCCCGCACAAGCTCAGCTATTTCGGCGATGCCGCCACCGCCCGGCGCGTGCGGGGCAGGCTCGACGCCTCGGGCCTCGCCGCCTCCATCATCCACAGCCACGGCCGCTACCTCGACGTGCTGCCGCCCGCGGCCTCTAAGGGGACGGCGGTCGACCATGTCCGCGCGCTGTACGGCCTTACCGAGGGCGATGTGTTCGTGGCGGGCGATTCCGGCAACGACGTGGAGATGCTGCGGGTGCGGCGACAGGCGATCATCGTCGCCAACTTCTCCGACGACCTCGCCACCCATGCGGCGCTCGGCCATTCCTACGTCGCCCGCGCCTCGCATGCCCGCGGCGTCATCGAGGGCGTGGCGCATTTCCGGAAGATGCCCGTCCATGCCGGCTAGAGCGTGCTCGGTGAGCGTTCTCACCCTGGTCCGCCACCGGGACGGGCATCTGCGCAACCTGATGCGCGGGCTCGCCCGGCAGACGGTGGCGCCCCTGGAACTCGTGATCGCCTGGATGCAGCCGGAGCCGGCTCCCGACCTGCCGGATCCCGGCTGTCCCGTCCGGCACCTGCATGTACCAGGGGAGCCGATGCCGCTGGCCGCCGCCCGCAACCGCGCCGCCGAGGCGGCGCAGGGCTCGCGCCTGATCTTCCTCGACGTGGATTGCATCCCCGGGCCGGGTCTGGTGGCGGCCTATGCCGGAGCCGAGGCCGAGGCGCTGCTGCTGGGCGAAGTGCTCTACCTGCCCGAGGGCGCAGTGGGGGCCAGCCTCGATTGCGAGGCACTCGACCGTGCCGGGCGGGTGCATCCGGCCAAGCCCCCGATCCCGGAGACCGGACTGCGCCCGGAGCCCGAGGCGCGGGAGCTCTGGGGCCTGTCCTTCGCCCTCCCGGCCTCGGCCTACCGCAGCGTCGGCGGCATGGACGAGGGCTTCTCGGGCTATGGCGGCGAGGAAACCGATTTCGCCCTGCGCCTCGCGGCCTCCGGCCTGCCGACCTTCTGGATCGCGGGCGCGCGGGCCTACCACCAGCATCACCCGGTCCACGTGCCGCCCCTGCCGCATTTCGAGTCGATCCTGCGCAACGCCACCCGCTTCCATGGCCGGCACGGCAGCTGGTGCATGGAATACTGGCTCGGCCAGTTCCGCGATGCCGGCCTCATCGCCTGGGACGCGCAGGCCACCTCCATCCGGCGCCTGCGCACCCCCGACCCCGCCGAGATCGCCGCCGCCCGGCAGCCCGGCACGCGCCTGTTCTCCTGACCCCGACCCGAGTCCCATGACGAAACCCATCGCCTTCTTCGTCCACCACCAGGGGCGCGGACACGCCAACCGCACCCGCGCCGTGGTGGCCGAGTTTTCCGCCACGCGGCCGGTCTCCGTCCTCACCGCCGATCCGAGCCTGTTCGACGGGTTCTCCCGCGACATCGAGATCGTCGCCCTGCCCGACATGATCGGCGCCAGGGTGCCCACCGCGCGCCTGTTCGCCGAGCCGACGCCCCGCGTGATGCATTGCGTGCCGCTGGGCGTGAGGGAGACGCGCCGGACCATGCGCACCATCCTCGACCATCTCGACGACCGGGAGGTCGGGTTGTTCGTGGTGGACGTCTCGGCCGAGATCGCCCTGCTGGCGCGCGCGGCGAGCGTGCCGGCGGTCCAGATCCGCATGCACGGCGACCGCTCCGACATCGGCCATGTGGGCGCCTACGAGGCCTGTATCGGCATGCTCGCCCCCTTCGACGAGCGGCTGGAGCAGGACGATTACCCGGATTATCTGCGCGCCAGGACCTTCTACAGCGGCGGCCTCTGCACCAGCGTCGATCCGGTGCTCCCCCGCGCCGAGGCCCGCGCCCGCCTGCGGCTCGATCCCCACCGGGAGATCGTCGTCGCCGTGACCGGCGGCGGGGGCAGCGGCACGCCCTACGCGCCCCTCACCGTGGCGGCGCGCGCCGTGCCGGACGCCCTCTGGCTGACCCTGGGGCCGACCCACCGCGAGGGCCACGAGACCGATTTCGGCAACCTGCGCGAACTCGGCTGGGTGCCGTCCGTGACCGATTACCTCGCGGCCGCCGACATCGTCATCGCGTCCGCCGGCGACAACACGGTCCACGAGGTCGCGCGGGTGGGCGGGCGCCTCGTGGTGATGCCCGAATGGCGCTATTTCGGCGAGCAGACGCGCAAGGCCGAGGCCCTGGTGCGCCTCGGCGTCGCCGTGCAGGCCCCGCACTGGCCCGGCGACCTCCAGGGCTGGCGCGACCTCCTC
>NZ_VRVC01000242.1:0-2682 GCF_008040005.1 Methylobacterium sp. WL19 | reverse complement strand
CCGTCGCGACCGCCCGGGCCGCATCGGCTCGGGCTCGGCGACCTCCGCGCATCGGCCCCGGCCGATGCCGGAGGTGCCGCTACCGTCCACCGATCCGAGCCTCGTCCAGATGGGCGAGTTCGGTCGCGCGCACGGGCTCAACGGCGAAATCCGCCTGAAATCCTATACCGGCGACCCGCAGGCCATCGGCTCCTACGGGCCGCTCATCGGCGCCGGGGGCCAGCGCATCGAGCTCACCGACGTGCGCCGGGCCGGCGGAGCCTCGCCCGACCTGCTCGTTGTGCGGGTGAAGGGCGTCTCCGACCGCAACGGTGCGGAAGCCCTGAACCGCCTCGCCATCTACCTTCCGCGCGACCGCCTCGGCCATGTCGAGGACGAAGACGAGTTCTTCACGGCCGACCTCGTCGGCCTTGACGTGGTGGATGTGTCCGGCGCGCTCCTCGGCACCGTCACCGACGTGCCGAATTACGGCGGCGGCGATCTCCTCGAGATCAAGCCGACGCTGGGCGGTCCCACCGCGCTCCTGCCTTTCACCAAGGCCTTCGTCCCGATCCTCGACGTCGCCAACGGCCGGGTCGTCGTCGATCCGCCCGAAGACCTGTTCGCGCCCGCCGGGCCGAAGCCGCCCGACGAGCCCGCCTGAGGCGGGAGCGACCCGACCGGGCCGTCGCTCAGGGCTTGACGGTCGTCATCGCCGTCCGTGCCATCTCCAGCGGCGCCGACGTCACCGGCATCGGCCCGTCGAAGGGCCGCTCGTGCAGTCCGATCATGCCCAGCGTCGTCACCGTGGCGACCGAGAACAGGATCATCGCCACGGCCTGCGGCACCGGCTTGTCCACGTGGATCAGCCCGATGGACACGAGGGTGAGCAGCGCCAGCACCATCAGCGTCAGCCATTTCGACTGGTCGCCCTGAACGTCGGCGAGGCCGAGGCGCGTGCCGCGCTCGGCCCGCAGGTTCATCACCGCGTCGAGAAGGCTCCCATGCGCGGCGGCTCCCGCCTCGGCGCTGTGCCGGGGATCGGCCACGGACTGCATCAACTCGCCCAGGGCCTCGTTGGCGGTCGCCGACGACTCGCCCACCGTCATCTTCGGCCATTCGTCGTCGATCAGCGCGTTCGCATAGGCGACCAGCTTGGTGCGGATCGCGGACATGTCGGAGGCCGTGGCGAGGCTCAGGTCATGGACGGCGAGGAGGTTGGTCTTCTCCGACTGGACGATCTTCGTCGCCTGCCGCTGACGCTCCCAGGCGTCGTTGGCCACGAAGCCCGTGAGCAGCGCCAGCATCACCGAGATGGCGTTGAAATAGGGGGCGACGACGCCGATCCCGAGCTTGTGCATGCCCGGGCGCGTCGCGGACCAGGTGGAGAGAAAGCTGATGGCGCCCATGCAGACCGCGAAGACGGCGCTCAGAAGGACGAACATCAGCCAGACAGGCTGATCGAGCCAAAACGTCAGGACCACGCACTCATTCTCCCGCTCGGTGTTCGAGGCGGGGCCACCCTAGCGCTTCGCCGCTACCGAACCGTGAATCCGGGCGCGATCACCGCCGGTCGGATCGCGTCGCCACGTCCTTGCAGGGGGAGATCGCGGAGGGGGCGGGACGCGCGTCGACCGTGGGCGCCTCGAAGATCGCGAGATAGCCGACCCCGCCCTCCAGCACCGAGAAGCCGGTCTCCCGGTAGCCCGCCGCCGCGAGTTCGCACCGCAGGAGGGCCGGCGGCGTCCCGTGCCGCGAGGGAATCGCGTCGGCATCGACGATCCCGACCCGGCCGCCGGGCTTCATCGCGGCGGCGAGGTTGTGCAGGAGGCCATAGGGCTGGCTGATCTCGTGGTACATGTGGACCAGCAACGCCGCGTCGAGGGAGCCCGGCGCCAGACGTGGATCGTGGGCCTCGCCCCGTAGCACGGTGACGTTGCCGAGCTTGGCCTGCGCGATGCGGGCCGTCAGGTCGGCGAGGTAGCGCGGCGTCACGTCCTCGGCGACGATCCGCCCCTGCGGCCCGACCCGCTCGGCCAGACGCACCGTGTAATAGCCGCTGCCGGCCCCGATATCGGCCACCGTCTCCCCGGGCGCGATCCGCATCAGCCGCGCCACCTGGCCGACTTCGTCGACCGTGTCGCGCTGGGCTTCCGATGCCCAGAGCGGCGCGATGATCTCGGCCACCGGCCTGTCCGGCTTCGGAAAGGCGGAGGCGGGGGCGCCGGGAGGTGCCAGCGGTTCTGTGGCGAAGGCCGGGACGATGAGGGCGATGAAGGCCGCGAGGGCAAGACGAGGAGACATGGCGGGACAACGAGGCGGCCCGCCCGGAAGTGCCCTCCCCCCGGTTGCGGCGCGTTGGCGTTCGTCGGCGGAGCCCGTAGAGGCATGAGACCGGAAGGGCGTTGTTGACCCGCCCTCACCACACGCGCCATCAAGCGGCATGACGAGCGCGCCCTGGTCCGCCACGATCCTCACCCTCTACCCCGAGATGTTTCCCGGCCTCCTCGGGATGTCGCTCTCGGGCGATGCGCTCGCGCGCGGAACCTGGACCCTGGAGGCCCGGCAGATCCGCGAGCACGGGATCGGCCGCCACCGCGCCGTGGACGACACTCCTGCCGGCGGCGGCGCGGGCATGGTGCTGCGCTGCGACGTGCTGGGTGCGGCCATCGATGCCGTTGCCTCCCCCGGCGATACCCGCCC
>NZ_VRVC01000241.1:0-2725 GCF_008040005.1 Methylobacterium sp. WL19 | reverse complement strand
GCCGAGGCCCTGCGCCGGGCGGGCTTTGCCGGCCGCCTCACCCTCGTCGGCGACGAGCCACACCGCCCCTACGACCGGCCGCCGCTCTCGAAGGCCGCCCTCACCGGCGAGATCGCGCCCGAGGCGACCGCGCTGCCCAACCTCCATGCCCTGGATGCCGAATGGCGGCTCGGCGTCGCCGCCACAGGCCTCGACCGGGAGGCCCGCGAGGTCCGCCTCGCCGATGGCGCGACCCTGTCCTACGACCGGCTCCTCATCGCCACCGGATCGCGCGCCCGACCCTGGTCGAATCCGACTGAGGCGGGCCTTGCCGGGGTCCATACCCTGCGCGGGCGCGACGATGCCGCCGCCCTCCGGCGGGCGCTCGCCGCCGGCCCGAAGCGCGTCCTCATCATCGGCGCGGGTTTCATCGGCTGCGAGGTCGCGGCCTCCTGCCGGGCCCTCGACCGCACCGTCACCCTGATCGATCCGGGACCGGCACCCCTCGCTAGAATCCTCGGGCAGCCGGTGGGCGAGATCGTCGCCGCCCTGCACCGAGCTCTCGGCGTCGACCTGCGCAGCCGGACCAAGGTCGCGCGGCTCGAAGGCGATGCGTCGGGCCGGGTGGTCCGGGCCATTCTCGATGACGGCAGTGAGGTGGAAACCGACTTCGTGGTGGTGGCGTTGGGCGCGGTGCGCAACACCGAATGGCTGAGCGGTTCCGGGCTCGATGACGGCCCAGGCGGCGTCCTCTGCGACGAGGCCGGTTACGTCCTCGACATGGAGGGACGCCCCGACAGGGCCATCGCCGCGGCCGGCGACGTGGCACGGTTCCCCCATCCGCTTTACGACGGCCGCCCCGTCGCCCTCGAACATTGGGGCCACGCGGTGGCCCAGGGCGAGCATGCCGGGCGCCTCCTGGCAGGAGCGGCCACGGGCGCGGCCTATGCCGAGATGCCCGCTTTCTGGTCGTCCCAGGGCGGCGTCACCATCAAGTCGGTGGGCCTGACCGAGGGGGCGGATGCCATGGTCTTCGCGCAGGGAAGCCCGAAGGAGGGCCGCTTCGTCGTCGTCTATGGCGCCAAGGGACGCTGCATCGCCGCATTGTCCTTCGATTCAGGGCGCTGGCTCCCCGCCTATGCCGAGCAGATCGCAGCGCGCGCCCCGTTCCCACCGATCCGCGTCGGGGTCGACCTGCACGGTCTCGCGGTGCTGCAGCCGGGCTTTCCCGAGGAACGGACATCGTCATGAAGGCCGGACGCCTGTTCGAGGCGGTCAAGGACGAGGCCAATCGGGCCGATCCCTATCCGCTCTACGCCCGCTTGCGCGAGACGCCTGTCTCGCGCCAGGACGACGGCACCTATGTGGTCTCGACCCATGCGGCGATCACGAGCCTCCTGCACGATCCGCGGATCAGTTCGGAGACCCTGCCGCCAAGCGAGCGCCCTCGGACCGGCAATCCGCTCTCGGACTGGATCGTCAACCCGGTCAAGGATCACGTCACAAACACCCATCGCCCGTTCATCTTCCGCGATCCGCCGGACCATGACCGGCTGCGGATGGCCGTGATGGGGCAGTTCACGCATCAGCGGGTCCATGCCATGCGCGGACGCTCGCATGACCTCGTGGCCGATCTCCTGGACAAGCAGAGCGATGCGACGAGCTTCGATCTCGTCTGCGACGTCGCCTATCCGCTTCCCGTCACGGTGATCTGCGAGATGCTGGGCGTGCCGCCGGAGGACGAGCCGCAATTCCACGGCTGGGCGACGCAGCTCGCCTCGGCTCTCGAACCGGACAACCTCGGCAATGAGGAGGCACGGGCGAAGAACATCACCACCTTCGACGAGATCTCCACCTACATGCGCGGCCTCATCAAGGAGAAGCACCGCCACCCGCAGGACGACATGCTGTCCGGCATGAGCGGCGAATCGGGCAAGGACGGTGGAGCGGGGATGGGCGAGGTCGACCTCATCGCCACCGCCATCCTGCTGCTGGTGGCCGGCCATGAGACCACCGTGAACCTCATCGCCAACAGCATGCTGGCTCTGGTGCGACGCCCCCACATCCTCACGCGGCTCGCCGGCGAGCCGGACCTCGCGCCGCGCCTCATCGAGGAGATGCTGCGCTACGACCCGCCGGTGCATTTCCGGACGCGGCGGGCGTTGAGCAGCATCGACATAGCCGGCACCACCATCCCGGAGGGCGCCGACATCGTGCTCCTCCTCGCCTCCGGCAATCGCGACCCGGCGGTGTTCCGCGATCCGGACCGGTTCGACCCGGATCGACCCGATATCCGCCATTTCGGTTTCGGCGGCGGGCTCCATTACTGCGCTGGCGCGCCGCTCGCCCGATTCGAGGCCGAGGCGGCCCTTGTGGCGCTGGCACAGCGCCTCGTCCATCCGCGCCTCATCGACGATCCGCCGCCCTATCGCTCGGGCGCGGCCCTGCGCGGCCCCATGCATCTTCGGCTCGCCATCGACGGAGTGGCACCCCGCCGCTGACCTCGCTCGGACACGATTGCGGCCTTGCCGCCACACCGCGTCCGAAAAGCCGGGGCGACGCGCCTTTCCCTTGTCAGGCCCGCGGCATTGCCTTGCCGTCAGCGCAATTGGCGGTGACGCAACGGTTCATTGCCGAAGTCCCCGCCGGGAAGAGAGATCGATGCCGCGTCAGTTCCTGTCGACCGTTGCCCTCGTCGCCCTCGCCGCAGGCCTCGGGGCCTGCAGCTCGTCGCGCCTCGACGGGC
>NZ_VRVC01000240.1:0-2733 GCF_008040005.1 Methylobacterium sp. WL19 | reverse complement strand
GCCCTGGGCGGTCCGGCGGGCCACCCGCCGGACCGCCCAGGGCAGGGTCGATCCCGGCCACAGGGTGGCGCGCGCATGCTCGACCCATTCCTCGCCCAGGAGGGGGCGGCTCTCGACGGAGAGGGCGAAGCCTCCGCCGTCGAGGGCCGTCAGCGTGGTGCGCACGAGACGCTTCACGCCCGGCTCGAACACGAGGGGTAGATCGACCGTGAGCCCCCGCAGATCGACGCCGGAGGACGTGAACCCCGCCGTGGCGGCCGCGAGCGCGATCTCGGCATAGGCCGCGCCGGGCAGGATCGGACGGCCGTCGAGGACGTGTTCCGCCAGCACCCACATGCGGGCGGGGTCGTAGAGGGCCTGGAAGGTGATGGCGGTCTCGGTGCGGCCGGTCTCGACCCCGAGGAGCGGGTGACCTTCGGGGGTACCGGACAGGGCCGCTCCCCCGTAGATCCGGGCCGCCATGCCGATATCGCCCCAGATCCCCCATGCCACCGAGAGGCCGTCGCCGCGCCGGGTGGCCAGAGCGTCCAGGGCGGTGTTGGCGGCGGCGTAATCGACCTGGCCGGGCGGCCCGATCTGGGCGCTGGTGGAGGAGAACACCACGAACAGGTCGAGGCTTCCTTCCGGCAGCAGCGCGTCGAGGACCAGCCCCCCGGCCAGCTTCGGCGCCATCACCCGGCGGCTGGATTCGACGGTCTTCTCCATGATCGGGCCATCGTCGATGGAGCCGGCCGCGTGGAACACACCGTGGAGCGCGCCGAAGCGCTGCCGCGCGGCGACGACGACCCGCTCCATGGCGGCGCGGTCGGTCACGTCGGCGCTCACCGCCAGGATCTCGGCCCCCTCGGCCTCGAGGTGGCGGATCGCCGCCACATGGGCGGAGGCATCGCGCCCCACCAGCACGAGCCGCGCGGACACGTCGCGCGCCAGCCATCCGGCGAGGGCGAGGCCCAGGCCGCCGAAACCGCCGGTGACGAGATAGACGCCGCGCCGGCGCAGCCGATGGGGAAGCCCCGCCGGCCCCTCGATGCGCGTGGGCACCATCCGCTGAACCAACCGCGTGCCTCCGCGATGGGCCACGAGGTCGACGCCGTGCTCCGCGTCGCATTCCGCCAGGACGAGGGCGGCCTCCGCCACCGGATCCGCGTCGCGGCCGGGGACATCCTCGCCGCCGAGATCGATGAGCTGCGTCGCCAGGCCCGGCATCTCACGGGGCAGGACGCGGCACAGGCCGAGCAGGGTCGCGCGCTCCGGGTGGCGGGCCGCATGGTCCGGGGGCGACTGGCTCTCCCGCGTCACGACGCTCAGGCGCTTGGGCACCGCGACGTCGCAATATTGCATCGCCTGGCAGAGGGCGAGAAGGCTGTCGAAGCCCAGTGCCTGTTCGGCGCAGGGGCGCTCCGGGGACGGGTCCGGCGCGCTCGTCGACCAGAGGTGGAGGATGTGATCCGGCGCCATTCCATCCCGGTCGAGGGCCGCGACGAGGTCCCGGTACTGGGTCGGCTGGTCGGGCGTCAGCTGGAACAGGCGGTTGCGGACGCTGAAGGCCTCGCCTGGACGCACGACGGTCACACGCGCGCCCCGGTTCTCCAGGGCCGCCAGGATCGCGGTGCTCAGTCGCGAGGCGTCGGCGAAGATCAGCCATGTCCGGTCCGGCGCGGCCGCGCGGGGCGCGACGGGCACCGGCATCCAATGCGGCACCGAGAACCAGTTCTCCATGGACTCGAGGCGCTGGAGCCCGTCCGCCCCGGCATCGAAGGCCACCGGCGTCGTCGCCGCCCGCACCGGCTCGATCCAGTGCCGCTGCTTCTCGAAGGCGTAGGTCGGCACGGGAACCCGGCGCCCGTCGTCACTCCCACGGATCGCCGCCCAATCGACGTCATGGCCGCAGGCCCAGAGCTTGCCGATCGCGGTCAGGGCGACGCAGACGTCCGATTCCGTGTCCCCCGGCTGGCCCATGGTCGGAGCGATGGCCAGAGGCGCGAAGCCCCCGCCCTCCGCGAGACGCGCGAGGGCACCGAGGCTGTGGCCCGGCCCGATCTCGAGGAGCGCCCGGTCCGGCTCGGCCAGGATCGCCGAAACGCCGACCGCGAAGCGGACGGTCTCCCTCAGATGGGACACCCAATAGTCCGGCCGCGTGAGTTCACCCGGCCCGACGAAGGCGCCGCTGAGGTTCGAGACGAAGGGGAGCGTGGGCTCGCGGAGGGCGATCGCGTCCAGGCGCGCGCGGAACCGGTCGAGGAAGGGGTCGAGCATGCGCGAATGGGCCGCGACGTCGATGCGCAGGCGGCGGAACTCGATCCCGTCCTCCGCCAGCCGCCGTTCGAGGGCGGCGATCTCATGGACGGAGCCGGTCGCCACCGTGAGCGTCGCGGCGTTCTCCGCCGCGATGTCGAGGGCGTCACCCATCCGCTCGCGCAGCTCGGCGGAGGGCAGCGACACCGCCAGCATGGCGCCCGCGGGCGCGGCCTCGAAGATCTGCCCGCGCAGGACGACGACGGACAGGGCATCGGCGAGGGACATCACGCCGGCGATGCAGGCGGCGGCATACTCGCCCATGCTGTGCCCGATGACGGCGGCGGGGCGAATGTTCCAGGCGAGCATCATGCGCGCCGTGGCGTATTCGACGATGAACAGGGCCGGGATGGTGTAGCGCGGCCGCGCCAGGAGGGCGGCGGCGGCGGCATCGCCCGGCTCGCTGTCGAGGAGCAGCGCCCGCAGGCCGTCCGGGGC
>NZ_VRVC01000023.1:0-45642 GCF_008040005.1 Methylobacterium sp. WL19 | reverse complement strand
CACCCGTTTCGCCCGGCCCGTCGCCGCGGATGCCGATGCCCGCACGCAACTGCGCGCCCTGTTCGAGGTGGCCGCCGCGGAGACCGCACCGGCCAGCCGCGCCTCTCCCGTTCACGTCGCCCCGGCCCGCGCCCGCACCGATGCCGCACCGGCCGGCTTCGTCGCCCAGGCGGAGAGCGGCGTACGCAGCCGTTTCTCCGGACGTAGCCCAGGCGACGACCTCACCGCCGCGCGCTTCACCGGCTCGTCCACCCGTGCGGTGGCTGCCGGGCGCTGATCCTCGCTAACCTGATGGCCTCCGACTTCGGTCGGGGCCGACGCCCGGGCGGCGGCGATGGGGTGCGCAGAGGGCGGAACAGGCTTGACGCGTTGCCCGCCACGGGACACGAAGTCTGCGGCAATGGATTCTGCCGGGCGTGAAGAGTGCCTCACACAACTCCCGATCACGGTCGGTTCTCCCTCGGAGTGCGACGGCGCAGCGGGAGTTCGGTGAGAGACACTCAGCCGAACCGCCATAAGGGCTGATGATTCCTACCCTTTTGCCACGCAGCAAGACGGTGGAACCATGCCTGCTTCCTTTAAGAACCGGATCGCCGATCTGAAGCGCGCCACGATGGTCCGCGTGGCCTGGGCGATCGCGTTCGTCCGCTGGGCTGTGATCCTCGTGCCGATGGCGGCCGTGGTGGGCTCCCTCTGCGCGGCCTTTCTCTGGTGCCTCGACGTCGCCACGAACGCCCGCTTCGCGCATCCCTGGCTGCTGTTCCTGCTGCCTGTTGGGGGCTTTGCCATCGGCCTGCTCTACCACCGCGTCGGGCGCGGCGTGGAGGGCGGCAACAACCTCGTGGTCGATCAGATCCACGAGCCCGGTGGCGGCGTTCCCCTGCGCATGGCGCCGCTGATCGTTCTCGGGACCGTCGTGACCCATCTCTTCGGCGGGTCCGCCGGCCGGGAAGGCACGGCGGTGCAACTCGGCGCCAGCCTCGCCAGCGCCATCGGGCGCCTGGCCAGGCTCGATCCGGCGGGCACGCGCATCGTGCTGATGGCGGGCGTGGCGGCAGGGTTCGGGGCGGTGTTCGGCACCCCCATCGCCGGGGCCGTCTTCGCCCTCGAAGTCCTGGCCATCGGCCGGGTGGAATATGCCGCTCTGATCCCCTGCCTGCTCGCGGCCGTCATCGGCGACTGGGCCTGCCAGGCCTGGGGCATCCACCATTCGCTGTTCCGCATCGCCTATCTGGCGGATGCGACCGGCCCCATCGCCCTGGATCCGATTCTACTGGCGAAAGTCGCCGTCGCGGGTGTCGCCTTCGGGCTCGTGGCCCTCGTCTTCGCCGAGGCCAACCACATCCTCGGCGGGTGGTTGAAGCGCCTGATTCCCTACGCGCCCCTGCGCCCGGTCCTCGGCGGCCTGGCGGTGATCGGCCTCGTCTACGCGGTCGGCACCCGTGACTATCTCGGCCTCGGCGTCACCGTGGCCAATGCGGGAGGCTTGAGCATCGCGAGCTTCTTCGGCCCGGAGGTCCATCCCTGGTCCTGGGCCTGGAAGATCCTTTTCACCGTCGTCACCCTGGCTTCGGGCTTCAAGGGCGGCGAGGTGACGCCGCTGTTCTTCATCGGCGCCGCCCTCGGCAATGCCCTTGGCGGAGTGATGGGGGCGCCCCTCGACCTGATGGCGGCGCTGGGCTTCGTGGCGGTTTTCGCGGGCGCCGCCAACACGCCGCTCGCCTGCACGCTGATGGGGATCGAGCTGTTCGGGGCCACGCACGGCGTCGCCATGGCGGTCGCGTGCTTTGCCGCCTATGCCTGTTCGGGCCATCACGGCATCTACCTGTCGCAGCGCATCGCCGTCTCGAAGGGCGGCGCCGTCGAGCCCGGCTCCACCCTGCGCGAGGCGCGCACCCGGCGTTGAAGCGGCGGGAGGCGGCCACGCACCTCCCGCCCGATCGTCACTTCTTGTCGTGGCTGTGGCCGTGGGCGTGGCCATCCTTGTCGGAATGCAGCGGCTTCCCGTCACGTCCGACCTCCTTGGATTCCTGAACGCGCGGGTCGTCGCGATGGGCCGGGCCGCCCGACACGGTCCCGGTGTTCGGGACCGAGACGGAGGGGTTGCTGGCGTTGCCGTGCCCGTCGATGGCCAGGGCCGGAACCGCGAGGCCGAAGAGGATGCCGGTGGCGGCGAGGCTGCGTGCGAAGCGTGTCATGGTCGGTGTCTCCGTGGTTGCGCGGCTGCTCCGCCGCGTCGATCCAGGAGATGGAAAAGCCGTTTGACGCCCGCACGCCGCCTTCGTGACGAAGTGTGTCATACCGGACCTCGATGAGCCTGACTCATCGAGGTCTGCCCGCGCGACGGCGCGGCGGCGGTCGTCCGCCGGACCTCACCGACCCTGACCTATGGGTCAGGGTCGGTGAGACTTGGTATCAGGTGAGCCCTGGACCTACACGCGCGGCAGGATCAGCTCGGCCCGCAACCCGCCCTCGGCCCGATTGGTCAGGGTGAGACTGCCGCCCTCGGCCTGGATCGCGCGCCGGGCGATGGTGAGGCCCAGACCGGTACCGCCGGTATGGCGATTGCGCGAGGCCTCCAGGCGCGTGAACGGCGCGAACGCGCTCTCCACCTCCTCTGGCGCAATACCGGGGCCGTCATCCTCGATCCTCAGGACGACCGCGACCTCGCCGACTTCCAGGATCATGGCGGCTCGTTCGCCATAGCGCACGGCATTGTCGACGAGGTTCTCCAGGCCCCGCCGCAGGGCGACGGGTCGAACCTCCGACAGTGCCCTGCCGGGCCCGTCATACGTCACGGGCCGGCCGGCATCGGCGGCGGCATTGGCGACGCTCATCGCGAGACTCGCCACGTTGGTGATCCGGCGTGGCTCCGGGTCCGTATCGCCGCGCAGATAAGCCAGCGTCGAGTCGATCATGGCCTGCATCTCGTCGAGGTCGCCGGACATGGCCTGTCCCTCCTTGGTGTCCGCCAAGCGCTCGATGCGCAGGCGCAGCCGGGCGATGGGCGTGCGCAGATCGTGGGAGACGGCCGCGAGTGACTGAGTCCGCTCGGAGACCAGTCCGTGAATACGGTGCTGCATGGCATTGAGCGCGCGGGCGATTCCCCGCGTTTCGTCCGGGCCGGCCTCGGGCACGGCGACCACGGGGCCGTTGCCGATCGCTTCCGTGGCGCGGGTGAGGCTGCGCAAGGGCTTGGCGATCCGATGCACCAGCAGCACGGCGGCGAAGCCGACGAGGATCGCCACCGCCGTCGAGACGAAAGCCCAGGCCCCCAGGCGGGCGAGGTTCGGAGCATGGGCGGAACGGAAGGTCAGCGTGCCGCCATCGGGCAGCGAGAGCGCCCCGCTCAGATCCTGCGCGTGCAGCGCATCCTCCCCTTCCCCCATGGCGAGGACGAGCCCGGGGCCGAGGCTCGGCTGGAGGGCGAGGATGCGGGACCTGAGCGACCAGAGGATGGGATCGTCACGCTCCCGCGGGCGGATCGGAGGGGCCTTCGACCACCCGATCTCGAAATGTGGCGAGGACAGTGCCCTCGCCTCCGTGTCGCGCTCCATCACCGGCCGCCGGATCAGGCCTTCCCGCGCCAGAGCCAGCTGAGTGGCGAGCTGCTGCGCGAAGGCCTCGTCGGCGGCCGCGACCGCCGATTGGCGATAGAGCAGCAATGCCCCGGCATGGACGACCACGATGGCCACGAGCAGTACGGCCATGGTGCGCGCTTCGAGGCTTCGTGCGAGGGCGAGCAGCCGCCTCACCTCCGTTCGACCGTCGCGCTGAAGATGTATCCTGAGCCACGGACCGTCTTGATGATCGCGGTGTGGCCGTCCGGCGGCTCCAGCTTTCGCCGAAGTCGGCTCACCAGGGTGTCGACGCTGCGGTCCGAGGGTGAGCCGAGGCGGGCGCGGGACAGTTCCAGGATCCGCTCGCGGCCGAGGACGCGGTTCGGATGGTCGAGGAACACCAGGAGCAGGTCGTATTCCGCCCCGGACAGGTCGACGCCCGCGCCCTCGGGGTCGCGGAGCGAGCGGCTGCGCAGGTCGAGACGCCAGCCGTCGAAGGCTACGCTCTCGCTGCGGGACGCATCCGGCGCGGTCGCGGCGATGGCGGAGCGCCGGAGAACCGCGCGGATCCGGGCGAGCAGTTCCGGCCGTCCGAACGGCTTGGCCACATAATCGTCCGCCCCGAATTCGAGGCCGAGCACGCGATCCGCCTCCTCGTTGCGGGCGCTGACCATGATGACCGGAACCGTGCTCTTCGCGCGCAGGCTCCGCAGGAGATCGATGCCGGAGGCGCCGGGCAGCATCACGTCGAGGAGGACGAGATCGATGCCGCCCTCCGGCAGGAGCCGCCACATCTCCCCGCCGTTGCGGCAACCGGTGACGCGGTAGCCGTTTTCCCGCAGCAGGCGGGTGACGAGCATCCGCATGCCGTCGTCATCCTCCACGAGGAGGATGTGTGCCGTGCCGGCAAGCGAGGGCGTGTCGAGGAGCTGAGGCATCGTCGCTATCGCCCTGCCCGATGCGCGAAAGGATGGGCCGGCACGCCGCGATGTCGGCCTACACCATGCCGAGGGCCTGCATGTAGAGCTCTAGGATCGCCTCTTCCTCCTGGCGCTCGGCATGGTCCTTCTTGCGCAGGGAGATGATCTTGCGCAGGGCCTTCACGTCGAAGCCGGTGCCCTTGGCCTCGGCATAGACGTCCTTGATGTCGCCGGCGAGGCCGGCCTTCTCCTCCTCCAGGCGTTCGATGCGCTCGATGAAGCTCTTGAGCTGGTCGGCGGCAACCGAGGAGGCATCGACGGCGGGTGCGGCGGAAGCGGCCATGAGCGTCTCAATTCCTGATCTGACGCGCATCGGGTGGGATGCGCCGGAGGAGGCTGGTTAAGCGATCACGCTTACCGGAAGCTTAGTGCGGCTCGGCTTGGGCCTTCGAGAAGGCCGCCTGCTGCTCGGACGTGGCCTCGGCCTGGTTCAGCCGCTTCCATTCCTCATAGGGCATTCCGTAGACGCGCTCGCGGGTCTCGTCCTTGGTGAGGCCGAGGCCGCGCTCGTCGGCGGCGTCCTTCATCCAGTTCGACAGACAGTTCCGGCAGAAGCCGGCCATGTTCATGAGGTCGATGTTCTGGACGTCGCTGCGCGTCTGCAGATGCGCCACGAGGCGGCGGAACACCGCGGCTTCCAATTCCGTCCGGGTGGCGGTGTCGATCTCGGTCATGGCTGTTTCCTCATCCTCGGGCTCGCGGCCAGTCACCGCTTTCGCGCGAGGATATACCATCGCTCCCGCGCGGTCCCGTTTTCGGGCGCATGGCTTTCGGGGGCATGGCGATCCCGGCGCTCCTGCGCGCGCATGACCTCCCGCGGAAATGCGGGTTCATGCGGGAGGCGCCGGACACTTCGCTTGGGATCGCGAATAACGCGGCCCCCTAAGTAGTCACCTCGTTCCCGAGCGGCCAACGGCCTGTCCAGCGCCAGGACTAATGTCCGTAGCTCTTCGGGTGGGTTCATATTCCGCTGAGCCTGCAGCGTCCCTTGGGGATCTTGCCGTCCGGGTCTCGGCTCCGGTGGTCGATCGGGATGAGGAGTTACGGGAACTGTCAGAACGGTTGCGAAACCGGAGGGGCCGACCGTCGCTCCGTGCGGAAGGCCATTCAAAATTGGTGCGGGGCGCGGTTGATCCTGCATGGGTGTCAACGGGCCGGCGCGGCGGAACTGTCGCTGGCACCGCGGCGTCAGCCACGACAGCCTATAAAGCCATTCTGGAAGCCGCACCGAGCGTCGCGCGCACCGGAGAAGTAGAAGCCGTGCACGCGGATGTTCTGGTCAAGCTCGCAATCCTCAACCCCGAAACATAGTGTTGCAGGCTGATTGCCCGGCGCGGCGCAAACCCGAGCGATCTCGTCAGGCGTGAGGGCTAACTGCCAATTGGAACAGCGATGAAACGCCTGTCCGGACCCTCAAAGCCCATCGAATAGACCGAGACGATGGCGACCATACCTGGCGTCATGTCGGGTGCAAAGGAGACGAGACCATCGTACTGTCTGACCACTGCATAAAGCCGATAGCCCCGCGGGCAGCCACGGCTCTCCGGCACGGCGGTATCGCGATAAACCTCGCGAGCTTTTCCATTGACGGTCAAGGTAAGGGCAAAGCCCGATACATACTCCTCGCCCAGGGCCGCGCATTTTGGCGGGGCAATACCGTCCTCGATTGTTGACAGCACCAGCTCATAGTCCTGATCGGGATCCGCCATGCCGTCACCAGGGCGGCCGAAGCGCAACTTGCGCATATCGGTGTTCAGTGCACCATCGGCATTGAGGGCAGCGATATCTACCGGTTCACCAATGTCCAGCTTGTCGAGTATGGGCTTGGCCTTGGCCCGTACGCCGGCCACCGCCGAGGCGATGCTGCCGGTCTCGTTCTCGATTACCTGACGGAAGGGGGTGCCCTCGACCCGGCTCTTGGTGTTGAGGTCGAGAACGTACAGATTGGCATACGCAAAGCCAGAACCGTCCTGGATGCCGAATTCCTCGTAGGCGAAATAAGAGCCGGTGTTGGAATAGCCGATGAAGCCGATCCCGGCGCGGTCTCCGGCTGAGGCCGGCAAGGCCAGCAACATCAGCAAAACGGCCGTAAGCTTGCAGATATTGAATATCAATTCTCTGCTCTCCTAAGTCCCGGCGTCGGCAACCTGTTGACAAGGCCGAAAACCGGCAAGCGACTACCACGAAGTGATGTCGAGTCGCCATTCGTCTCGATGACAGCAATCACATTATGCCACTTGATCTCGGTGATGGCTGCTCCTCGCTCTCTTGCGTCTAACGCATCATGAGGCCTCAAATCAGCGCTCGCCCGGCGTCTCGCGCATGCAGGTGCCAAACCGCACGACGTTGCGGCAGGGTTCGTCCTACATCGGGGCTACACAAGAACTCACGGCCCACCGCCCTCTGACGGAGACCGCGACATTCAATAGGATCCAGTCATGAACACCCGTTTCGCTTCCGCCGTTGCCGCTTTTGCTTTGAGCCTCGGCGCCGTTGCTTCGCCTGCGCTCGCTCAGAGCTATAACGCGCCCGCCGGTATCTCTGCCTACGCGGCCCCCGGCAGTGCAGGCCGTCAGGTCGTCGCCGATGACGATTTGACCACCGGGTCGGTCGTCAGCCGCCGCAGCGTCGATTCCGCCCGCGAAGGCAACGCCGAGCAGAACAGCTTCCCGGTCTGGCAGTACGGCCGCACCTCCGGCGGCCCCCGCTAAACACAGTCTGCTCAAATGACGAAAGCGGCGAGGCGTGAGCCCCGCCGCTTTCGTATGTGCTCTCTGTTCATCACCGAATGACGGTCAGCCGGCTTTCGGCATCAGCGGTCGGAGGAGCTTGGCGAAACGCGCCGCCCATTCGATCTGGCCCGGCTCCAGGGCGATGAGATCCTGCCGGATCTCCACGAGGGCGTTGGGAAGGCCGCGCGCGATGGCGTGGCGATCGATCGTGTCGCCCGGCAGACCGCCGCCATAGGGCTCGTTGTCGCCCACCGTCAGCCCGGCCGGGTCGGCGCGCAGGCCGGCGATGAGGGGCGCACTCATCCGGTCGTCCCCGTCCCACAGGATGCCCACATGCCAGGGCCGCATATAGCCGCGCCACGAGGCCGTGAAACTGTGCATCGTGACGATGGAAGGCGGCACGCCTACCTCCGTGGCCCGCGCGACGGCCGCATCCACCGCCTCGTCGAACGGCACGTAGAAGCGCCGGATGCGCTCGTCCTTGCCGGCTTCGTCGATGCGGGCGTTGCCCGGCACCACCGCACCATCCGACAGGCGCATGACCAGCGTCGGGTCCTCGCGCCCCCGGTTGGGGTCGATGACGAGGCGCGAGAACCGCGTGAGGATGGCCGGCACGCCGAGATGTGCCGCAAGCCGCCGCGTCACGTCCGCCGCGCCGATATCGTAGGCGATGTGGCGCGCGAATTCCCGTTCCGGAACGCCGAGCTGCGCCAGATCCTCCGGTACGTGATTCGAAGCGTGCTCGCAGATGAGGAGGAGCCCGGATGCGGGATCGCCTGGGATCGTCTCGACGGGATGCGGCGGAAACATGAGGTGGTCACGGTCCTTCAGGGCCGATTGGGGGAAAATCCCCCTGGGCAGGCAGGAAACACGCCGCCGGTCGCGTCATCGCGCGCTTGCCGAGGCGGCAGGGCTCGGGCACAGCACGTATAGGCGATCGCGCCGCCACGGCAATAATCCGGCGGACAAGCAATCCGGCCCGCGCGATCGGACCTTGATGAGACACGGACACGCCATGACCGCGCCTTCACACGCCTCGCCCGCTTCCCCCCCTTCGTCCCACGATGCCGCTCGCGGCCTGCTTCTCGGTTTCCTCGACGAGGCGATCGCCGCCGCGCATCCCTCCCGCTGCCTGGTGCCGCACCTGCCCGCGCCGGGGCCCGGCCGGCTGATCATCCTCGGTGCCGGCAAGGCCGGCGGCAGCATGGCCGCCGTGGCGAGCCGGTTCTACCGGGAGCAGCACGGTGTCGACGAGAGCCGCATCGTCGGCCTGGCGGTGGCCCGCCACGGCTACGGCGAGGATGCCCCGATGATCCGCATGGTCGAGGCCGGGCACCCGGTGCCGGACCAGGCCGGCATCGACGCCACCATCGACGCCCTGAAGATCGCGGCCGATGCCGGTCCGGAGGACGACGTGCTGGTGCTGCTCTCGGGCGGCGGTTCGGCCAACTGGATCGCGCCCGCCGGCGACCTCACCCTCACCGAGAAACAGGCGGTGACCAAGGCGCTGCTGCGCTCGGGCGCGCCGATCAACGAGATCAACGCGGTGCGCAAGCACCTCTCCCGGATCAAGGGCGGACGTCTGGCCATGATGGCCCGCAACGCCCGCTCGATCCTGACGCTGGCCATCTCCGACGTGCCGCACGACGACCCAGCGGTGATCGCCTCAGGCCCGACCGTGCCCGATCCCTCGACGCTCGCCGACGCCCGCGAGATCTGCGAGCGCCGCAACATTCCCCTGCCAGAGACCGCCAAGGCCCTCCTCAACGATCCGGCCAACGAGACCCCGAAGGCGGGCGACCCCTCCTTCGCCCGGGCCGAGTACCGCATCATCGCCCGTCCCATCGACGCCCTGAACGCGGCGTCGGAGGCGGCCAAGCGCGCCGGCTACGAGGTCGTGATGCTCGGCCCCGACGTCGAGGGCGAGGCCCGCGAGGTCGCGGCGGAACACGCCGCCCTCGCCAAGGAGATGAAGGCGGCCGGCCGCAAGGTGGCGATCATTTCCGGCGGCGAACTCACCGTGACCATCGTCGGCGAGGGCCATGGCGGCCCGAACCAAGAATACGCCCTCGCCCTCGCGATCGGCCTCGATGGCGAATCGGGCATCCTCGGCATTGCCGCCGATACCGACGGCACCGACGGCGGACGCGGCGAGGCCACCGATCCGGCCGGGGGGCTCGTCGACCCGACGACGCTGGAGCGCGCCCGCGCCGCCGGCCTCGATCCGGCTGCGATGCTCGCGGACAATGATTCGACGAAGTTCTTCGCCACGATCGGCGATCTCGTCCAGCCGGGTCCCACGCGCACCAATGTCAACGATTGCCGCATCATCCTCGTCGGTTAACGGCGTGAGCCGTCGCCGTACGACCCCCTCCCCGCTGCGCGTGGGGAGGGGGAAGGTTCTCTGGCTCGCCTCTCCGCTGGCCGCCCTCTTCCTCACCGCCTCGCCCGCCCGGGCCGATCTGCGGATGTGCAACCAGACCGCAAGCAAGGTCGGCATCTCGCTGGGATATCGCGATACGCAGGGCTGGGTGACGGAAGGGTGGTGGGACGTGGCGCCCAAAGGGTGTGAAACCCTGCTGCGCGGCGCTCTCGCCGCGCGGTTCTATTACGTCTACGCGGTGGACTATACCCGCGGTGGCGAGTGGAACGGCCGCTCGCTCATGTGCACCCGCGACACCGAATTCACGATTCGCGGCGTCGAGGATTGTCTCGCGCGAGGCTACGACCGCAACGGCTTCTACGAGGTCGATACCGGCGAGCAGAAGAGCTGGACGATCCAGCTCACCGACCCGAGCCAGCCGGGGGCGCCTTGAGAGTCTTCTTGAGGAAAGTCGTGAAGGCCGGCAAATCGACTGTCCATGCATCGAAGCCAGGATGCTGGGGTTCGAGCCACGCAGAATATCGATGGCCCTTGACGATTGAAAGGCGAGCGTAATTGAAACGCAGCTGGTACGTCCCATCCATGATCGGAAGGATTTCGATCACTTGAAGGCCGGGTTTCGCGACAATGATGTGAGATAGTCCAGCCCCGTGAGGGGACATGATGACCGAAGCATGCCGGGCGATAGCAAATTGGTGCCAAAGAGGGATCTTTGAGAACTCCATCACGGTGAATCCGAGCTTTCTCGCTACGGCTTCCACATCGACTTCATTCTTCATCACACGCCGGGCGGCGTCTCTTCGTGTCACATAGACACGATCTGGCAGTTCAGCGTTGTTGCTTGCGGCCAAGGTGCTCGCGCGTTCACCAAGTTCTTCGTAGATGCTATCCAGATGGCGCCATCCTGACATACCACGGAAACCGACCCGCGCGACCAACAGGCGTTCGACGAAGACCGATCTGTCGAGCTTTTGAACTGGTTTTCCGAGATCGAGCATCTCAAGAGTATCTTGCTCGAAGCCGGACCGCGCAGCATTGAGGAGGATTTTGCATCCCTCGTTTTCAATCAAACCACTGCTCTGGATCCATGCTAGTCTTGGAAGATAATCAATGAGCCAATGATAAATTCCGCGGCTTCCACGATTGAGACCAAGCGCGAGCGGTATGGTCTCCGTCTGGGTCCTGTCGGTTACATCGAGGGGGAACCCCTTCGAGACGACGATCGCTCTATTCTCGGTCCAAATTTGCCCGGATGGATGGGTGAAAACGTTCCTGTACTCGGAAACTATAGGTTTGAGGGGGCGCGCAATGAGCTTGTTAAAGACTGCAACTTCGCGCTTCAAGCCCTTGAGATGATGCGTGGCAGTGTTGGGCGAAGCAACGAGCTTGACGCTGCCGAAAACTTCCTGAACAGGCTGAGGGGCAAAAATCAGTTCGGATATAGTTGGTTTTATCGATGATCCGCCTCCACTCACCTTTGCGACCAGATCGAGTAGCTCGCGTTTGAGCTTGGCGTCGCGCAGGTGCTTAAAAACGAGGCCAGTCGACTTGAGGAAGCGTGTCGTATCGTGAAGGGATAGCGTGTCTATGAGTAGGCGGGCCGCCAGATGTGCGCGCTTGTTAACAGCAAGTTGCCGCGCAGTCGCAAACTTTACCGCTTGCGGAAGCGCTGCGCTGGGGAGATCCTTTAAAATGCAGCCGATGACATCGTCGTCGGCAAGGATGAAAGCAGCCTGCAAGCGTTGAAGAAGCAGCTGCGGTTGTTGCGTAATGAGCTCAGGGTCGTCAGTAATCGCTATTACCTGGTCCCAGCGATTGGCTGCTGCCTCATCGCGGCAGGTCTTTACTGCTTTTCGTGCGCGGCTAACAGGTGTAGAAGGGGCGCCAAATAGCACTGATCACTAATCCTGTTGTTGATCGAAAATTTGGCCGAGCAGATTCAGGATTTTCCCGCCTCTGATGTGCGGCTAGAAATACGCTTCTGCTTACGCTCCGCCTTCCGAGCCTCAATGTGAGAGTCCTTTCGCGCCTTGATGCGGGCCTGGCGCTTCATTTCGGCTTTTTCCGAACGAGGAGGGGCATGCTGTTCGTTCATCCAACTCACTCCTATCTAATCTCGACACAAACCAGGCGTGGCGTCCAGCATAGCACGTGCGGGGTACAGCATGCCGGACAAGTCTGTAAACCCGGACACCTTCACGAAGCAGGTGATTTTGGGTTGGCAAGGTTCGAGCGTGTAGCCCATGATCCCGCGTATAGTCTCGCAGTCCGCGAAGCTGGCGAACGTGCCCTTCACTCAGATTGCTCCATAGGCGGCAACCGCCCCCTCGGTGGGGCCTGAGAGAACAAGTCTCAGCAGCTTGACGTGTAAGCCGTCGCAGTGCTTCTGGCCCCCTACCCCCAATCGGTCGTTCGAACCCGACGGGTATCCTCAAAAAAACTTGGAGACCGGAGTGAAACGCTCGCGCCGCACGAAGATCATCGCCACCCTCGGTCCGGCTTCCGACACGCCGGAGATGATCGAGAAGCTGTTCCGCGCCGGTGCGGACGTGTTCCGGCTCAATATGAGCCACCTTCCGCGCGAGAAATTGCCGGAGAAGATCGAGGTGATCCGTACCATCGAGCGCGAGTTGCGCCGGCCGATCGCGGTCCTGGTGGATCTCCAGGGTCCGAAATTGCGGGTCGCCGCCTTCGCCGAGGGCGGCGCCATCCTCGAGAACGGCGCCTCGTTCGTGCTCGATTCGGATCCGACGCCGGGCGACATCCATCGTGTCTACCTGCCGCATCCCGAGATTCTCTCCGCGCTGGAACCGGGCCACGTCGTCATCATCGATGACGGGAAGTTGCGCCTGGTCGTGACCGAGGTCTCCGAGGGACGCGCGGTGACCGAGGTCGTCATCGGGGGCAGGATTTCCAACCGCAAGGGCGTGTCCCTGCCCGACACCGTGATCCCGGTGGCGGCGATGACCGAGAAGGATCGCGGCGATCTCGAAGCCGGGCTCAATGCCGGGGCGGACTGGATCGCGGTCTCCTTCGTTCAGCGTCCCGAGGACGTGGCCGAGGTGAAGAAGGTCGCCGCCGGCCGCGCCCTGGTCATGGCCAAGATCGAGAAGCCGCAGGCCCTCACCCGCCTCGACGAGATCATCGAGATCTCCGACGGGATCATGGTGGCGCGCGGCGATCTCGGCGTGGAGATGCCGCTGGAGCAGGTGCCGGGCGTGCAGAAACGGATCACGCGCGGTGCGCGGCGCCTCGGCAAGCCCGTCGTCGTCGCGACGCAGATGCTCGAATCGATGATCACGGCACCGGTGCCGACGCGCGCCGAGGTCTCGGACGTGGCGACCGCCGTCTACGAGGGTGCCGATGCGGTGATGCTGTCGGCCGAGAGCGCGTCCGGCGCCTTCCCGATCGAGGCGATCTCGATGATGAGCCGCATCGCCGAGCAGGTGGAGCGTGACGCCCTCTACTGGACGATCCTCACGGCGCAGCGTTCGGAGCCCGACGCCACCGCATCGGACGCCATCGCGGCGGCCGCCCATCAGATGGTCGACGCCCTCAACCTCACCGCCATCATGGCCTGGACGCATTCGGGATCGACGGCCCTGCGTCTCGCCCGCTCGCGGCCCAACGCCACGATCATCGCGCTGACGCCGAAGCGCGAGACCGCCCGGCGACTGGCCATGTGCTGGGGCACGCACCCGATCGTGACCAACGATGCCAGCGACGTGGACGACATGGCCTTCCGCGCGGCGAAATTCGCCGTGCGCGAGCGCTTCGCCGAGATCGGCGACCGGGTCATCGTGGTGGCCGGCGTGCCGTTCGGGACACCGGGCGCCACCAACCTCGTGCGGATCGCCTTCGTCACCCGCGATCACGCCGCGAGAGCCTGATCGGATCAGCGCGCGACGGGCTGCTCATGTCTCGTCGCGCCGATCCGGGTGGCGAGCCCTTCGACCGCATCCACGAGGGCGTCCGTCGCCATGTATGGCACCATGTGCCCGATGCCCGGCAGGAGAACGAGCCGGGCGCCGGGGATGAGTTTGGCGAGGGGGGCGGCATGGCGCGTCGCCGGAACGGCGGCATCCGCATCGCCGGAGACGATCACTGTCGGAACGGCGATCTCACCGTAGCGTGGAGCCTGGGCCGCCAAGGCGGAGGGCAGGCCGATCAGGTCTTCGAGATTCGCGAGCATCGTCGCGGGGCGCAGCACCAGGGCTGAGCGGCTCCGCTCGAGATAGTCCGCGGGGAGTTCCTGCGGCCGGAAGGCCGCACGGCCTGCGCGTTCCAGATAGTAGAGGCCGATCGGTGTCGCGACGGTGCGGCTGAGCAGCCATGCGACCGGAGGCTTCAGGGCGAGACGGTAGTACCACGGCAGAGGCGCCATGGCCGGAAACGGCATCGCCACAGGCGCCACCAGGACGAGACCCGAGACGACTTCGGGATGGTCGAGGGCGATGGCGGTGGCCAGGGCGCCGGACCAGGAATGGCCGAGCAGGACCACCGGGCCGGTCCCCATGCGCTCGACCGCCTGTGCGATCGCATGGCCCTGCACCGCGGGGCTTCCCCCATCACGGCCGCCGAGGCGGTCGCTCCAGCCGTATCCGGGCCTGTCGAAGGCAATGACGCGAAAGCCGTCCTGGGCGAGCCTGCGGCCGACGCCTTCCATCGGGTCGGCCGCGTTGGCGGAGGCTCCGTGAAGAAGCACGACGGTCCCCTTCGACGACGTCGTCGGGCCGGCCTGGATGGTGGCGAGCCGCCCGCCATCCACCTCGATGAAAGGCCCCTGCGGCGGAAACCGGGCGCCGACCCGCAAGGTGACGATCAGGGTGACGAGGGCTCCGCCCGCGAGAACGCTGACGATCACCCCGAGCATCGCGCCCGCGATCAGGCCGAGCCAGTGGAGGAGAACCATGTCCGGTTACAGGTCCCGGCCGTCGATCTCAGGGACAAGCCGGTCGATGGCGCTCTGGAGCTTCTCCATGCGCGGATATATGGCGGCGGCGCGGCGGAAAGCGTCCAGGGCGCGACGCTTGTCGTCCATGGACAGATAGATCCGCCCCAGCGCAGCCCAGGCCTCGTAATGCCGTGGTTCCAGCACCAGCGTCCGCTGCAGGTCGGCCACGGCGTTGGTCTGGTCGGTGAGAAGCCAGAACACCGTGGCCCGCCGGTTCCAGCCCTCGGCCCATTGCGGCTCGAGGGTGGTAGCGCGGTCCATCAACTCGACGGCGAGGGCATAGTCGCGGCCCGACATCGCCTGACGGGCACGTTCCGTGAGAAGGTCGGCGGTGGCGCTGCCGGAGCGCCCGAGGCGCTGCTCGATCAGGCGGGAGATGCCTTTGGCCTCCGCATCGTCCTCGGACGCCTTCAGCCTCGCATAGAGATCCTCGAGGCTCGGCGCCTGCACTTTCTTGGGTGCATCCTTGCCGTTTTCCTCGCCTTGTCCGGTCTCACGGCCCTGGCTCTGTGGCGGCAGAGCGTCGGCTGACGACACCCCAAACGAAAAGACCGCCGCGCTCAGGAGCGCAGCGTTGAACAGAATGCCAAAATGCCGGGACAGCGTCATGAAAGCGAGCTTCCTCGCCCTTCACGCCGCCGTCAACAGGCCGGCTTGACGCGGCTGCCCCGAATTGCCGGGCAGCCCGCAGCCTCAGCCCTGACGGGCCTTGAAGCGCTTCTGCGTCTTGTTGATGACGTAGACGCGGCCCTTGCGGCGCACGAGCTGGTTGTCGCGGTGACGGCCACGGAGGGACTTGAGGGAGTTGCGAATCTTCATCGGTCTCACGTCGGCCGGGTTTGAGCCCGCCGCCTGTCCATAGGGTCTCGGGAACGAGGCACCTCGGTAAGGCGTCCTCGGCGATGGCAGTTCACGCATCGCGGAAAGGCGGTTGCCATATCAGGCTTGAGCGCCTGAAGGCAAGGTGCAACCGACCTGCCGGGGATGCGGATTCTTCAAACTTTCGCCCCGGCGCACGGCCGGGGCCTTCTCGTCCGCCGTTGGACGCCCTCAGCGCTCGCGCCAGGCCTTGGCGATCTGGTCCGTCAGGGGCTTCGTCAGGTAGGAGATGACCGAGCGGTCCCCGAGTTGCATGAAGGCCTCCACGGGCATGCCGGGCACGAGTTGGACCTTGCCGAGGCGCTCCACCTGATCCTCCGTCATGCGGATGCGCGCGGTGTAGTAGGTCATGCCGCTCTTCGGGTCCTGCGAGACGTCGGCCGAAACCCGGCTCACGATTCCGTCGATCTCGGGCGTCGTCCGCTGGTTGAAGGCCGGGAAACGTAGGACAGCGCGCTGATCGACGCGCACGTTGTCGATGTCCTGCGGCTGGATCCTGACCTCGACGATGAGCTTGTCGGCGTCGGGCACGATGAGCATCGCCGGCTCGCTGGGAACCACGAGACCGCCGATCGTATGCACCGTCAGCTGGTGGACCGTGCCGTTCTGGGGCGAGCGCATGTCGATACGCTTGAGCTGATCCTCGGCGGCGATTCGCTTCTCCACATATTCGGACCAGCGGCCACGGATCTCGGCGAGCTCCTTGCCGGTCTCGGTCCGCATGTCCTGGTCTATCTGGAAGATCTGCAGCTCGATCTCGGTGATCTTGCCCTTGGCGGATGCCGTGGAGGCGATGAGTTGCCCGCGCTCGCCCTGCAGCCGGGCGCCGTCCCGTTCCAGGGCGGTGACGCGGGAGAGCGGCACGAGGTTCTTGCCGTAGAGCTCGCGCACGCCCTTCAGCTCGGTTCCGATCAAGGCCGTTTCCCGCTCCTTGGCGGCGGCCTGTTCGGTGAGACCCTTGATCTCCTCGCCGAGCTGGGAGACGCGCTCGCGCAGCTGCGCCTTCTGGCCCTCGCGGCCGGCGACGCGGGCTTGGAACAGGCGGGTCTCGCTGTCGACCAGATGGGCGACGGACGGATCCTTCGCCTTGCGGGCTAGAAGGTCCGGCGGGAAGGTGATCTCGGACGCACCGTCGCGCTCGGCCTCGTCACGCGCCCGACGGGCGGCGAACTCATCGAGCGCCTTCAGGATGATGTCGAGATTGGCGCGGGTCTGGGTCTCGTCCAGGCGGATCAGGATGTCGCCGGCTTTCACCCGCGCGCCTTCCTTCACCCGCAACTCGCCGACGACGCCGCCGGTGGGGTGCTGCACCTTCTTCACGTCCGATTCGACCATGAGCTGGCCCGGCGCGATCACGGCACCCGAAATCATCGTGAAGGTGGCCCAGCCGCCGATTCCGATGACGAGGACGGCGCCGACTCCGATCGCGGCGGCGAGGTGACGGCGGATCGACCCGTTGGCGGTGGGCCGGATTTGAGCGGCGGGGAGCCCGGTGGGCGACAGTGCGATGGCCATCACGCGCTCTCCTGCAGGGTGGCGACGTTCGCGCCGGTACGTTGTGCGGCGACGGGCTCGGCGGCGGGAGCCGGAGTCGACCGGAGGACGCGCTTGAGCACCTCGTCCTTGGGGCCGAAGGCCTGGGCGCGCCCGTCGGCCATCATCAGGATCATGTCGACGGCGGCCAGAGCGCTGGGGCGGTGCGCCACGACGATGCAGATGCCGCCGCGCTGCCGCACCCCGACGATGGCCTGGGTCAGGGCGTTCTCGCCCTCCCCATCGAGATTCGAATTGGGTTCGTCGAGCACCACGAGGAAGGGGTCGCCATAGAGCGCCCTCGCCAGTCCGACCCGCTGGCGCTGCCCTGCCGACAGGCCCGCCCCGCCCTCGCCGATCCGGGTGTCGTAGCCTTCCGCCAGGCGCAAAATCATCTCATGGATACCCGCTGCCTTGGCGGCCGAGATGACCGCACCCGATTGGGCATTGGGATCGAACCGGGCGATGTTCTCGGCGATGGTGCCGGCAAACAACTCCACCTCCTGCGGCAGGAAGCCGATATGTGGCCCGAGATCGGCGCTCGACCATTGGTCGATGGCCGCGCCGTCGATCCTGACCTTGCCGCGCACGGGCGGCCAGACGCCGACGATGGCGCGGACGAGGCTCGACTTGCCCGAGGCGCTCGGGCCGATGATTCCGAGCCCCTGCCCCCGCTGCAGGGACAGGCTGACATCCTGCACGACGATGCGCTGGGTTCCCGGCGGTGCGAGGGTAACGTTTTCGGCCACGAGGCTCTGCGACGGAGCGGGCAGAGCATGGGGCTGTTCGACGGCGGGCAGGCGCGCGAACAACTCCGAGAGCCGTGCCCAGCTCTGGCGCGCCTGCACGAATCCCTTCCAGTTGGCGATGGCGAGTTCCGCCGGAGCCAGGGCGCGGGCGACGAGGATCGACGAGGCGATGATGACGCCCGCCGAGGCCAGGTTGTTGATGACGAGCCAGGCTCCGAGGGCGAGCACGCCCGATTGCAGTGCCATGCGGAACACTTTCGAGCCCGCTCCGAAACCGCCCGCGACGTCCGAGACGGCCATCTGAGACTGCATGTAATCGCGGTTGGCGCCGCCCCAGCGATCGGCGAAGCGTCCCTGCATCCCCATGGCGGCCAGCACCTCGGCGTTGCGGCGCCCGGCTTCCGCGAGGCCGTTGCGACGCATGCCGTGGGCGGTTGCGGTCTGGGTCGGGGCGCGGGTCGACCGATCCGTGGTCAGGGCCAGGACCGCTAGGACCGCCGCGCCGACGAGGGCCGCGATACCGATGAGCGGGTGGAACAGGAAGCAGATGAAGACATAGATCGGCATCCACGGCAGATCGAAGAAGGCCGAGGGCCCCGTGCCGCCGAGGAAGGCACGCAACTGGTCGAGGTCGCGCAGGGGCAGCAGCCCATCGCCCGGGGTCGCGCCCTTCAGGGGAGCCCGCACGACGATGTCGAACACTCGCGCCGAGAGGGCTTCGTCGAGCGAGGCGCCGACGCGCGCGAGGATCCGCGAGCGGATCGTCTCCAGGACGCCCTGAAATCCGTAAAGGACGAGAGCGAGGATCATGAGGCCGATAAGTGTCGGAACGCTCCGGCTCGGAATGACGCGGTCATAGACTTCGAGCATGAAAAATGAACCGGTCAGATACAGAATGTTCACCAACCCGCTCATCACGGCGACGCCGATGAACGCCGTTCGGCAACTTGCCAATGCCGAAATGATTTCGGCCGATTCCCGCCCCTTAGCCACTGCCGCCCCCGCCGTCGCGTTCGATTGTCAAGTTTAGTGTGAATGGTAGTCTGCGATACCGTTTGGGAACGGCGGCCCGACACTCGCCTCCTTTATAAGAAAAGCGTGAAGTCGAGAACTCGAAAACATGCTGCTGCGGTTGGATTATGGCCGTCTGTGTCCGGAGGGCCCATCTCTCGCGACATATGCCCCCGGCTCTCGCCGCCTCAGGGGGGGGGGATGAACCGCTTCTTCCCCCCCGAGACGTGGCCTTCGTATTCGGAAGAGGAAACGATGCGGTCGGCACAGGTGAGTGGTCGACGACTTGCTAGCGCGTGTCGGCTGCTGAGCCCGTAAAGAAACCCCGAGCAAGCATGGTCCGTAAACGTTCTCGGCCTATGGTGGTTCGAGAAACGGTGAAGCGCCGGAGCGTCTTACGTGCGGTCGGACAAAGAAACGGAAACGTCTCCAGAGCCGGTATCACGGCGCGAGGACCGTAACTCGACGAACTGGATAGCCAACGTTCGGCTTCCCGATGGTCGGGAAATCCCATGCACCGTGAAGGACGTCTCGAAATCCGGCGCCAAGCTTGGTATTCCAGCCTACCACGCGCTGCCCGAGTCGTTCCTGCTCCGCATCATCGGCCGGGACTTCGTCTGCATGGTGAAGCTCGCCTGGAGGCGCGGCGACTATGTCGGCGTGAGGATCGAGCGCGTCGGCAAGGTGGCGCCACCGCGCGTCCGGGACGAGCCGCCGCAGCCGGTGGCGACCTCCTTGGACAAACCGGAGGCGATCGACGAACCGGGCGGCGTCGGTATTCCTTCGCGCAGACGGAAACCATCGTCCTTCTGACGCGGGATCGAAGTGGTCTCCGTGACCGCGTCAGGCCCGGATCAGGTCCCTCATGCCGGGCGCTTTCTCGCTGCCGGGGAAGACCTTCTCGGAAAGAACCTTCTCCTCGAAGCCGAACTGGTCGATCAGCAGGCCCTTCATCACGGCGCGCAGATCCATCGTCGGAGCGAGATCGCGGCCTTCGAACAGGGCGCTTTCCTTGAGGCTCGGCCAGTCGGCGATCACCCGCCCTCCCGCCACCGCTCCACCGACGAGGAAGGCGACCGTGGCCGTGCCGTGATCCGTGCCGGACGAGCCGTTCACATGCACCGTGCGGCCGAATTCGGTGACGATCAGCACCGATGTCTGGGCCCAGGAGGCACCGAGCCCCTCCTTGATCGCCGCCATGCCGGCATCGAGGGAAGCGAGGTTCTTGGCCAGGCGCCCTTCATAGGGGCCTTGCGAAGAGTGGGTGTCCCAGCCGTCGAAATTCATTACGGCGATGCGGGGGCCGGTCACCGGCGCCATGAGCGAGGCCGCGGCGCGGGCGGCCGAGGCGAAGCTGTTGGGGCCCTTCAACGGCTGCTTGCCCATCGCCGCCATGCTGGGATCCGAAGCGATGAAGTCGTCGACCTGCACGCCCTCCCTCAGAGCATTGGCCAGGGCCTGGTCCTTGTCGTCGTAGAGGGCCTGAAGCCGCATCAGCGTATCGGCCGAGGCGTAGGGCAGAGTCTGTGGCTGCCATGTCTCGACCTGGGCCGGACCGCGAAGGATCAGCGGTGTCGTTGCGCTCACGGAGAGAGCCTTGGCCGGCCTCAACTCGATGCCCTTGGCCTTGGGAATGAGCGAGAGCGCGCGGTTGAGCCAGCCGGTATCGACTCCGGTACTCGATCGCGTCATCCCGTTCTCGAGGACCTCCTGCGCGTCGAAATGCGAGCGGGCGCGGTAGGGGGTGGCGACGGCATGGAACAGCGTGGCCTCGCGCTTGGCATAGAGATCCGCCAGGTTCGGCATCGCCGGGTTGAGCGAGAACAGCGGGTCGAGCCGAAACGGCGTATGCGTCGGGGACAGCTTGAAGTCGGAGCGGATCGCCGCGAATTGCGGATCGCCCACCGGCATCACCGCCGAGAGGCCGTCGAGGCCGCCGCGCAGCACCACCACGAGGAAGCGCGGGTCGCGGCCGGAGGCGGCCCAGACCTTGGGCACATAGGGCCATGCGAAGAGGGCGCCGGCACCGAGCAGCAGGTTGCGGCGCGTGGGCAGGTGGGCGTGTTCCTGAGGGTTCATGGGGTCATCGCCTCTCGACCGGCTAAGCAGAGTTCGCAAAAGTGGTCATCGGTTTTGCGCCTTGAAACCTGCGACATTCCAAAGGCTTGAGCGAGGTGAAGCAGTGGCTCGCCAACGCGAACCCGCTCAGCGCCGCTGGAATTCCGGGCTCAGCATCAGCAGGGCCAAGGCCTGTTCGGAGCTTTCCCCCTGCCTGATCACGCGCCGTGTCTCGTCCGAGAAATAGCTGCCGATCCGGTCGTCCACGAGCTTGCGGATGTCCACGTGATCCGCGTTGAGCGTCGCGCATTGCTGCGCCCAGTCGATCCGGCTCTTGATACCGTCCGAGGTCACCCAGGCATCGTCCTCCTCGGCCCAACCCTTCGGGGACGGGGCCGCCAGGAACGGCTGGCCCATGGCGAGGAGCGAGGCCTTCGGAGACGGTCTGACCGGCGCTTGCCCGAGGAGGCGGCCGGTCGCGGCCAGGAACTCGAGCGGCGGGCGCAGCTTCACGGGGGCAGCGGCCCAGGCCTCGTCGCTCCGGATCAGGGCGGTGGTCACGGCCTTCAGATCGCCGTCGCTGTCCCTGAAGACTTTGGCGAGGCTGTTTTGCAGCGAGTCCGACACTTTTTCCGAGACGAAGGCGCGTGCCATCCGCCGCGTCACGTAGCGCGCCGTGGATGGGTGACGGGCGAGGTCGGTCAGGACGGCGAGGAATTCATCGGCTCCCGCCTCGGCGTAGCGCTTGCCGAGGATGGTCTTCGGCCCGGGCTGATGCTGGCGTTCGCGGAACACCACTTCGCCAAAAGTCTCGGATTGCGGCTTGAGATCCACGGTCCAGCCGGTGAGGACGGAGGCCAGGGCGGTGACGTCGGCCTGGCTGTAGCCACCGTCGACGCCGAGGGTGTGAAGTTCGAGCACTTCGCGCCCGAGATTCTCGTTGAGGCCGGATTTCTTGATACGACCGACCTTGGAATCGGGCCCGATGGACGATGCGTTGTCCAGATAATAGAGCATGGAGGCGTGCAGGATCGCCGCCTTGGCCATGTCGTGAAAGCGGCTGAGAATGAATGGCCGAATGGCTTCACGCTGGAACGAGCCTGCCGTCAGGCTGGATTTCCCCTTACCCGCGCCGACGGTGAAGTGGTTGCTCCAGTGCAGGAACAGCCGCTCGTGCAGGGGCGCCTTCGTCGCAGCCGCCAGTCTCAGCCAAGCGATCAACTCATCGGGGTTTTTCGTGGTCGGAGCCTGCGTGACTGCGGTCTCGGGCTCCATCATGCCGCCAGCCATCGACGGCTCGGTACCGGGCGCCATGGCCATGGCGCCGTCCTGTTTCACCTTGGCATTGCCGGACCCCGTATCCGCCATCGCCTCGCGACGTTGCCGCGCAATCTGACGGCGTTGCATCATCGCCTGCAACTGGTCGCTGCTGGACATCAGCTTGGCTTCGGGGACCGTCAGCGGCATGTCGAGCTGGGCACGGACGTAGCCGCGCGGATCGTCCACGGCGGATAGATCGATGGCGCCGCATCCGAGACCGAACCGTCCGACCGCATTCGAGAATGCCAAGTTTCGGCTCATCATCATCTCCGGCATCCGGGACCGCTGGCCGAGATGCCCGGCACCGAATGAAAGCGCTCGTCTTACACGATCTGTCTGAGGCGGTTCTGTGACCGGGCCTTCGGCTCACGCAAGCGTGACAGTGGCGGGCATCGGCCGATCGAACCACGACTACATCGGACCAGACTCGTCGACAGGATCCCGTGCAGGTTATGCCCAGTGCGTGAAAACCGGTCCGGGACCAGGCACGAACGAGAAAAGGCCCCGTTTCCGGGGCCTTTGTTCTCTCGACCATTCCACTGAAAGAGGAATGGTGGGCGCGACAGGGATCGAACCTGTGACCCCTACCATGTCAAGGTAGTGCTCTCCCGCTGAGCTACGCGCCCCGGCTGAAGCGTTTCCGCTGCAGCGAGGAGCGGCGTATAGCTTTGGGTCGGAACGGGCGTCAAGGGCCTTTCGTCCGGAAAGAGCGTGTTCCGGTAGCGCAAGCACGCTTTCTCCGATGGCGCCGCCTCCTCCCACGAGGCCTGGGACGCGGCTGTCATGTTGCGCTGCGGCGACAAGGGGTGGAGTAGACGGCAGGCTCGGCACGAGGTTGATTTTCACGGCCGGCTCAAGATTGGCTAGATACTTGATGGGTTATGATTTCGGCAGAAAATTAAACGATCATGTGGGCCATTTTTATTCATAAATTCAAATTTATATCTGTAACAGTTGAAACTCATAATAAGTTATGTTTCTTGAAATGCATGTTAAAAGAAAGATTCTGCTTGAGGTAAGCACGGTGGTGTCATGAATTTTCCATATTGATCGATCCATCCCAGTTTTATGATGTGATTGTTTCAATCGATGTAATGTCGCGGCTTTTTTGCAGATGATCGATCTGGTCCGTATGCTTCTGGCGGGATCGATGATTGGAATGTTCTATCGTCGACGTGTCTGATGCAGGGTGTGTGATTTATATCAGCCCTCGAGACTGCCCGTATCCTGATGTCTGCCTGGCCTCCGTGCTGCAGCAAAGCTGCCATGGGTTGGACACGGTTCCGGCTGCATATTATGCATCACAGGGTCGCCGGTCCGTTGCGAGTGCGAGACGGTGGTTTCCTCGATCAAGAGCGTGTGCGAATCGAACGTGATCAAACGTACAGACATAGCGATCGTCGGCCGTTCGTGCCGGTTGCCCGGCGCTGCCAGCGTCGACGGCCTCTGGCAGCTTCTGAGCGAAGGACGATGCGCCGTTGGCCGCATCCCTGAGGATCGCTGGTCGCTGGAGCGGTTCGGTCACCCGCGCGCTCAGGAGCGCGGCAAGAGCTACACGTGGTCGGCGGGCGTTCTCGACGACATCTGGTCGTTCGATCCCGGCGTGTTCGGCATCTCGCCGCGCGAGGCCGAGCAGATGGACCCGCAGCAGCGGCTTCTCCTCGAACTGACCTGGGAGGCCCTGGAGGATGCGGGTTTGCGTCCCTCCGCCGTGGCGGGGTCGCAGATCGGCGTGTTCGTGGGCGCCTCGTCCCTCGACTACGGCAACCTGCGCGTCCTCGATACGTCGTCGGGCGATGCCTATGCGGCGACCGGCAACACGCTCTCGATCCTGTCCAACCGGATCTCCTATATCTACGATCTGAAGGGGCCGAGCTTCACCGTCGATACGGCCTGTTCCTCCTCCCTCGTGGCGCTCGATGCCGCCGTCGCGGCGATCGCCAGCGGCCGGATCGACACCGCGGTGGTGGCAGGCGTGAACCTGCTCGCGAGCCCGTTCAACTTCATCTGTTTCTCCAACGCGCAGATGCTGTCGCGCACCGGGCTCTGCCAAGCCTTCTCGGCCAATGCCGACGGCTATGTCCGGTCCGAGGGCGGCGTCGTTCTCGTGCTGAAATCGGCGCGTCAGGCGGCCCGCGACGGCGATACCGTGCGCGGCGTCATCGCGGCGAGCGGCGTGAATTCCGACGGCCGGACCACCGGCATCTCCCTGCCCTCCGGCTACGCACAGGGTGCCCTGCTCGAACAGGTCTACCGCGAGGCGGAGATCGATTTCGACGCGGTTGCCTTCGTGGAGGCGCACGGCACCGGCACGGCGGTGGGCGATCCGATCGAGGCCGGCGCCATCGGCGGAAAGATCGGACGTCCCCGCAAGGAGCCGCTGCCGATCGGCTCGATCAAGAGCAACATCGGCCATACCGAGCCGGTCTCGGGGCTCGCCGGTCTTCTGAAGGCAAGTCTCGCCCTGGAGCACGATCTGCTGCCGCCCTCGCTTCACGCGGCCGAGCTCAATCCCGATATCCCCTTCACCAAGCTCAATCTCTCGGTGGTCACCGCGCCGTTGGCGATCCCGCGTGGCCGCGGCGAGCGTTTCGCCGGCGTCAACTCGTTCGGCTTCGGCGGCACCAACGCCCATATCGTCCTCACCGACGGAGCGCCGGCCCCCGCCGCGAGCGATGCCGGGCGCCCGCCCGAATTGCTGCTTCTTTCGGCCCAGAGCCGTGCGGCCCTCAACGAACTCGCCCTCGACTACGCCGAGCGGTTCGAGCAGGCCGATGACGCCCAGACCGTGCGCATCGCCGCCGCCGCCGCCCATCGGCGCGAGCGCCTGTCCACCCGCCTCGCCATGCCCCTCGACGTCGACCTGCCCGCCACCTTGCGCGCGGTCGCCGATGCCGAGGAGACCGATATTGCCCGCGTCGGCACTGCCGTGGACCGCAATGCGGAGGTCGCCTTCGTCTATTCCGGCAACGGCAGCCAATGGGTCGGGATGGGCCGCGAGGCGTATGAGCGCAGCGCCACCTTCCAATCCGCCTTCGACCGGATCGACGTCCTGTTCGCCGAGATCTCGGGCTGGTCGCTGAAGGAAGCCCTGTTCGCCGAGGACCTCGCCGAGCGCATGGTCCTCACCCGGGTCTCGCAGCCCCTGATCTTCGCGATCTCCAGTGCCTCGACCACGGCCCTGAAGGCCGCCGGCCTCGTCCCCTCCTTCGTCCTCGGCCACAGCGTCGGCGAGATCGCGGCCGCCGAGGGTGCCGGCATCCTGAGCCTGGAACAGGCGGTGAAGGTCATCTTCTACCGCAGCCAGCATCAGGAGACGACGCGGGGTCTGGGCACCATGGCCGTGCTGCTGGCGCCCGTCGAGGAGATCGAGATCTTCCTCAAGGATTATCCGAGCCTCGACATCGCGGCCTATAACAGCCCGAAGGCCGTCACCGTGGCGGGCCCCGTCGCCGATATCGACGCGGCCATGAAGGCGCTGGCGCGCAAGCGCCGCCGTGGTCGCAAGCTCGACCTCGCCTATCCCTTCCACGGCCGGCTGATGAACCCGACCGAGAAGCCGCTGCTGCGCGATCTTGCCGGGCTCACGCCTCATCCCGGCGCTATCGCCATGGTGTCCACCGTGACCGGCACGGTGCTCCCCGGGGGGGAGTTCGACGCCGGCTATTGGTGGCGCAACATCCGCGAGCCGGTGCGCTTCTCCGATGCGGTCCAGGAAGCGACCCGCAAGGGTGCCCGGATTTTCGTCGAGGTCGGTCCGCGTGCGACCCTTCTGCCGCATATCGGCGACTGCATCGAGCCCCTCGGCATCGAGAACGCCACGGTGGGCGTTCTCACCAACAAGCCCGTCGGCAGCGACCCCTTCGCCCGCGCCCTGGCCTCGGCCCTCGTCCACGGTGCCGCCGTCGACGAGGCGGTGGTCTTCGGCGAGAACCCGAAGGGCGACGTCGCCCTGCCGTCGTATCCGTGGCAGCGCCGGCCCTTCCGCCTGTCCGAGACATCGGAAGGCGTCGGTGCGGCGACCGCCCGTGTCTATCACCCGCTCTACGGTTCCCGGTTGTCGCCGGACGGGCTCGAATGGCTCGGCCATGTGGACATCGCCACGGTGCCCGATCTCGACGATCACCGCATCGATGGCCAGGCGATCCTGCCGGGTGCGGCCTTCATCGAGATGGCGCTGGGCGTCGCCCGCGAAGCCATGCGCAGCGACGACGTCGTGCTGGCCGAGTTCGAGATCCTGTCGCCGATGGTCTTCGCCGAGGAGGCACTTCGCGAGGTCGCCGTTCGGCTCTCCGGCAGCGGTAATCAGATCCAGATCCTGAGCCGGCCGCGCCTGACCCAGGCGGGCTGGCAGCTGCACGCCTCCGCCAAGGTCGTGGACGGCACCTTCGCCGCCCGGCCGCGGCAGGACATCGACATCCCGGCCGAGAACGCCGTCGAGGGTGCCGGGCTCTATTGCCTCGCCGCCGCCTCCGGCCTCGATTTCGGGCCGAGCTTCCGGCAGGTCGCCCTCAGCGCACGCGTGGACGAGACGACCATCGTCTCCCAATTGAAGCCGGCCGAAGCCGATCTCCGGTTCGGCCTCGTGCCGGCGCGGCTGGACGCCTGTTTCCACGGCCTGATCCTGCTCTTCGCCGACCTGATGGGCGAGGGCTCGACCAAGGCCTACGTTCCGGTGCGCTTCGGCGAGATCAGGCTGATCCGGCCGGGCGCGGTCATCGCGCGGGCGATGATCCGCACCCGGCGCTGCAACGAGCGCAGCATCCTGGCCGACTTCACCTTGGTGGACGAGGCGGGCGAGGTGATCGCCACCCTGCGCGAAGGCCGCTTCCAGGCCCTGCGCACCAAGTCCGGTCAGGATCTCGCCGCCTATGCCATCGCGCAGCGGTCCGAACTCGCCACCGAACCCACCGCGATCCCCCTCGACCGGCGTGCCCGCATCGCCGATGCCGTCCGGCCCGGCATCAAGGCGGCCCTCGCCCCGGCGGATGCGGCCCTCTCGCCGGGCCATCTCCTCCTCGAAGGCTGGGCCACCTCGCTGGCCTACCGCATGGCCGAGGGGCTGCAGCGCTCGGGCACCGTCGCCATCGACGAGCGTGTGCCGGAGGCGATGCGGCCCTGGCTGCTGAACGCCCTCTACGCCCTCGAGAGCAGCGGGCTCGCCACCCTCGACGGAACGCGCTGGACCCTGCGCAAGGATGTCACCCTGCCCGCGCCCGACGAAATCATGCGCTGGATCGCGGCCGACCATCCCGAACTCTCCGCCGAGCTGGTGCTCACCGCGGATCTCGGCGCCGTGGTCGCCCGCCTCGTGGCCGGTGAACTCGCCAGTCCGCCGACCCTGTCGCAGAACGCCCTCGACGCCTTCGTCCTGCGCAGCGCCACCGCCCGCGCATCGTCCGACGTCATCGCGGCTGTCTGCGAGGGAGCACGAGCGGACCTGCCGAAGGACCGCTCGCTGCGCCTTCTCCAGGTCGGGTTCGGGCCGCTCTCAGCGCAGGCCGCCGCCATCGCCGACGACATCGCCGCCCAGCTCACCGTGTTCGAGACCGATCGGCGCCTCGCCGAGCGCGCCCGCCTCGCCCTGCCCCGCGGCGTCACCGTGATCGAGGACGAGGCGGATCTGACGGAGGGCGGCTTCGACGCGATCCTGGCGAGCAACGTCTTGCACCGATCCGAGCGCGGTCTCCTCGGCAAGGTCGCCGATGCCCTCGCCACCGGCGGGTTCCTCTTGGCGGTGGAACCGGGTGCGTCGCTGTTCCGCGACCTCGTCTTCGGCCTGATGCCGGATTGGTTCGAGAGCGTGGACGGCATGCCGCTGGGTCGCCTCGACGACATCACCGGCTGGCAGCGTTCGCTCAGCGATACCGGCCTCGTGCGCATCGCCGTCGACCGGGCCGCCTCGGCCAATGGCGACGATCTTCTCTTCCTCGCCGAGGCGCCGGTGCGGGCCAAGGCCGCCACCGGCCAGACCTTCACCTTCATCATCGGATCGCGGGATTCTTTCGCCGCCGAAACCGCTTCCTCGCTGGCGACGCTCCTCGTCGCCGCCGGCGTCCACGTCTCGATCATCCTCGATTCCGAGCAATCCCTGCTCGAACTCGAACGGGAGACCCCCGACACGGTGGTGTTCCTCGCCGGGGCCTTCGGTGCCGGCGGCGAGGCCGCAGACCGGCTGCGCGAGCGCTGCCTCGGCCTCAAGCGCTGCGTCGAGCATCTTGGGACGCGCCAGACCCGTCTCTGGGTCGTCTGTCCCGGCGCGACGCGCCATGACGGGGCGGGCGCGGTGGAAGCCGGTCTCTGGGCCTTCACCCGCACCCTCGCCAACGAGGTCGCCAATCTCGACATCCGCCGCATCGACCTCACCGAGGCGATGCCGACCAAGATCGCCTCCGAGCGCCTGCGCGACGTGATCCTGTCGGGCACCCCCGAGACGGAGATCGTCCTCGACGTCGATGCCACCCGCGTGATCCGGTTCTCGCCGGGGCAGCTCTCGCGCCGCCCTGCCGTCGATGCGGTGCCCGCGCCGGCCGCGCAGCTGGAGCGCAGCGCCACGGGAGGTCTCAACGACATGCGTTGGGGGCCGGCCGAGCGGCGCACTCCCGGACGCGGTGAGGTAGAGATCGCCGTAGAGGCCACCGGCCTCAATTTCCGCGACGTTCTCTGGGCATTGTCGATGCTTCCCGAGGAGATCCTCGAGGACGGCTTCGCCGGACCGCGCCTGGGTCTCGAAGTCGCCGGCCGTGTGGTTTCGGTGGGCAAGGGCGCCGCGGCGTTCAAGGTCGGCGATCGCGTCGTCGCCTTCGCCCAGTCGGGCTTCTCGACTCACATCGTCGTGCCCGAACTCGTCGTGGCGCCGAGCCCTCCCGGCCTCGACCCGCAGGCGGCGGCGACCGTGCCGGTCGCCTTCCTCACGGCCTATTACAGCCTCGTCAGCTGCGCCCGCCTGCGGCGCGGCGAGTGGGTGCTGGTCCATGGCGGCGCCGGCGGCGTCGGTCTTGCCGCCCTGCAGATCGCCAAGCTGAAGGGCGCGCGCGTCATCGCCACCGCCGGCTCGCGCGAGAAGCGGGCGCTCGTGAAGGCGCTGGGGGCCGAGCACGTCCTCGATTCCCGCTCGCTGGCCTTCGTCGACGAGGTCCGCCGCATCACCGGCGATGGCGTCGGCGTGGTGCTGAACAGCCTGTTCGGCGAGGCGATGGAGCGCAGCCTGAACTGCCTGAAGCCGTTCGGCCGCTTCATCGAACTGGGTAAGCGCGACTACGTCGCCAACACCCATATCGGCCTGCGGCCGTTCCGCCGGAACCTGTCGTATTTCGGCGTCGACCTCGATCAGGTGCTCCAGCACCAGGGTGAGGACGGAGCGCGCCTGTTCCGCGAAGTGATGGCCCTGTTCACGGAAGGCGGTCTCAAGCCCCTGCCGTTCCAGCCCTTCACCGCCGACGAGGTCTCGGACGCGTTCCGGCTGATGCAGCAATCCGGGCATGTGGGGAAGATCGTCATCGCCCCGCCGAAGCCCGGCAGCATCGTGGTCGAGCGCAAGTCCGATTTCCGGGTCTCGGCGGAGGGCGTGCACGTCGTCACCGGCGGGCTCGGCGGCTTCGGCATCGAGGCGGCCCGGTGGCTCGCCGACCGGGGAGCCCGTCACCTCGTGCTCGTCGGGCGAAAGGGCGCATCGAGTCCGGAAGCCAAGCAGGTGGTGGCCGATCTCGCGGTCCGCGGCGTCAGCGTCGCCGCGATGGCCTGCGACATCACCAGCCGCCGGGCGGTGGACGACCTCATCGAGGAGGTCGAAAGCGGCGGCCGCAAGCTCGCCGGCGTGATCCACGGGGCGATGGTGCTGCAGGACGGCCTCATCGCCAATCTCGACGCCGCTTCCCTCGACGCGGTGATCCGCCCGAAGGTCGTCGGGGCCGAGCACCTCGACGCCGCGACGCGGGGCCGGTCGCTCGATTATTTCGTCCTGTTCTCGTCGGCCACGACCTTCATCGGCAATCCCGGCCAAGGGGCCTATGTCGCCGCCAACGGCTTCATGGAGGGCCTCGCCCGTCGTCGCCGCGCGCTGGGACTGCCCGCCCTCGCGGTCGCCTGGGGCGCCATCGGCGATGTCGGCGTGCTCGCCCGCAACCGCGCGGTGATGGAGACCCTGGCGGGCCGTGTCGGCGTCACGCCCATGGACGCCCGCCGCTCCCTCGACCTCATGGCCGAGGCCCTGGAAGGACAGGGCTCGTCACCCGACGATGCCGTCCTCGCCATCGCGTCGATGCACTGGGGCAAGGCGCGCGAGCGCCTCGCCACCATGCGCTCCCCGAGCTACGGCGACCTCGGCTCGGACCAGCAGGCGGAAGCCGGCACGGTGGCCACCATCGATATCGGCGGCCTGCTCAAGAGCCAGGACCTCGATGCCGTGCGCAAGACCGTCTCCGACGCCATCGTCGAGGACATCGCCCGCATCCTGCGCCTGCCCAAGGACGATATCAGCCGCGTGCGCCATCTCTCCGAGATCGGCCTCGATTCGCTGATGGGCGTGGAACTAGGCGCCAGCCTGCAGGAGCGCTTCGCCCTCGACGCGCCGCCTTCGGGCATCTCCTCGGGATTGACCGTGGTGGAATTGGCGGAGACCCTGATCCAGTCGGTGGCCGCCCCCGTGGACGACGCGTCGGCGGCGGTGATGAGTCTGGCCCAGCGCCATGCCAGCGAGGGCGTCGACGTGCGCACCCTCGAGCCGTTCCACGAGCTCGTCGAGCAGAACAGCCTCCAGATCAAAGAAATCCTGCCGTAAGGGAGGGCTGGCCCGAGCCAGCCCTCGTGATCCGCAACTGGAAGACCCTATCCGTATGTCCAACCCACCCCGTCCCGACGGTGGCCGCGCGGCACTCGCGGGCTTCGTCACCAATCGCCTTGGCCGCAACGCCAGCCGTCAGGCCGCCCCGCGCCCGGAGGCGAAGACGACGGACGCCTCGGTGCAGAAGTTCGAGTCCCTGCCCGGCTACCGGGAATTGCGGCTGCAGCGTTCGGCCGCCGACCTGATCGGCCTCGGCAATCCGTTCTTCCGGGTCCACGAGACCAAGGCCGGCGCCACCACGCGCATCGCCGGCAAGGGCTTCATCAATTTCTCGTCCTACGATTACCTCGGGCTCAACGGGCACCCGGATGTGAGCGAGGCGGCGCGCCGCGCCATCGACGAGTACGGCACGTCGGCCTCGGCGAGCCGAATCGTCGCGGGCGAGCGGCCCGGACATCTCAGCCTCGAACAGGCGCTGGCCGAGCATTACGAGACGGAAGCCTGCGTGGTGATGGTGAGCGGGCACGCCACCAACGTCACGACCATCGGCGCCCTGCTCGAACCCGGCGACGTGATCTTCCACGACGCCTTGAGCCACAACAGCATCGTCACCGGGGCGCAGCTCTCGGGCGCCCAGCGCCGCTCCTTCGCCCATAACGATCTCGACGCCCTGGAGACCCTGCTCGGTGCCACCCGGCACGAGCACCGCCGTGCGCTCATCGTGGTGGAGGGTCTCTACAGCATGGACGGCGATGCGCCGGATCTCGCCGGCCTCATCGCTCTGAAGCAGCGCTACGACGCCTGGTTGATGGTGGACGACGCCCATGGCCTCGGCGTCCTCGGCCGGAGCGGGATCGGCCTCGCCGAGCATTGCGACGTCGATCCGCGCCTCGTCGACATCTGGATGGGCACGCTGTCGAAGACGCTGTCCTCCTGCGGCGGCTACATCGCCGGGCCGGCCGCGCTGATCGAGTATCTCAAATGCACCGCCGGCGGCTTCATCTATAGCGTCGGCCTGTCCCCGCCGCTGGCCGCCGCCGCCGAAGCCTCGCTCGCCCTGATGCATGCGGAGCCGCACCGGGTCGAGCGCCTGCGCCAGAACGGCCACCTGTTCCTGTCCTGCGCCAGGAAGCACGGGCTCGATACCGGCACGAGCCTCGGCCTCGCCGTCATTCCCGTCATCGTCGGGGATTCGCTGAAATCGGTGACCCTGTCGGACCGCCTGTACAAGCGCGGCATCAACGTGCAGCCGATCATCCACCCGGCGGTGCCCGAGCGCTCGTCGCGCCTGCGCTTCTTCATCACCTCCGAGCATACGCCCGAGCAGATTCGCGAGACCGTGGCGGCCGTGGCCGAGGAACTCGCCGAGATCGAGAAGGGCGGCTCGCTGATCGAGCAGCTCATGGCCAAGCGCGGCAAGCCCTGAGAGCATCCTGGCCGGCTTGGCCGGGCAGGCGGCGCGGCATCACCCGCGACGAGTGTGATCCTGAGGCCGGCACCATCGGCCGGATGGCGCGACGCGGAAGCCCCCGTATCGCGAGGGCAGCGCGTAACGATCGAGCGATCCGCCGTCCTGCCCCTACGGGGCTCACCCTTCAGAAAGCGCCACCCACGCGGACGCCGGTGGTGATCGGCTGGGACGCCGCCGCGAAGACCGAGAGGACCTTCTTGACCTCGGTGAACGGCGCGTTCGAGACGTAGATCATGTCGCGGTTGCGCATGCGGAAGGCCTGGGTGAGGAACAGGCTGTTGGGGTCGCGCATGTCGAAGCGATAGACCACCGGCACGAGCGGCGTGCCGAGGAGCGGGCTGCCGGGCTTCAGGCGGCGCACCACCGGAGCGGGCTCGAAGCGGAACAGGAAGGTGCCGGTGGGGTCGGCATCGGCGTCGCTCTGGCCGCGCGCCTTGGCCAGCGCCTGCGCCAGGGTGATGCCCTCGGCCTGGAACGGGATCTCGTTGGAGGTGCCCAGTGCTCCGATGGCCAGGAAGGTCTGGGGATCGCGCACCAGGGTGAGGTTATCGTTGGGGCGCAGGTAGATGTTCTCTTTGGGGTTCGACACCACGGTGGTCAGCGGCACCGTTGCCGTCCTGCCGTTGCGCGACAGGCGCACGAAGGTCTCGCTGACCGGGGCTTTCACGCCGCCGGCCGTGGCGATGACATCGAGGATGCGATCGCCCTGGGTGCCGAGCGGGACGCGGGCGCCGCCCACCGCCTCACCCCCGACGGTGACGGATTGCGAGACCGGCCGGCTCACGGTGACGATGACCTGCGGCTGGATCGCCTTGCCGGCGAGTTCGGTCTCGATCAGCGCCTGGACGTCCTGGGCACGGCGCCCCGCGACTTTGATCCGGCCGGCATAGGGCACCGAGATGGCCCCGTCCCGCGAGACGATCTGCTCGGGCAGCTGCGCCGCCTTCGAGCCCGCGGACATCGAGTTGACCGTGAGCGGACCGGAATAGAGGCCCCCCGAGCCAGCTTCGAACACCGAAACGGCGACCGCGTCACCGATCCCGATCACCGGTTCCGAGGGCATGCGTCCGTCACCGAACGAGGACAGCAGGCTGTCGAGGGGGCGTCCGCGCAAGGCCTCCACCACGGCGGAGTTCACCTCGATGAACTCATAGCGGGCGAAGGTCCCCTCGCTCGTCGCCTGATCGCTTCCTTCCACCACGGCGGAGGTCGACGGACCGGCGGCGGGCAGGAAGGCGTTGCAGCCCGACACCGTGACGGCGATGGCGATGGCCAGCGTGGCTTTGGGTAACATCGAACTCTCCTCAGACCCGCCCCCACGACGAGTGTCTTGTCGGATCACGTGTCGGTCGGCGGATACGAACCGTCCGTCAGCGCCGGTCTCGGTCGCCAGCCGTGCCGGCCGGTGCGAGGCCGGTCGTCACGAACGGTCCACTCTTGATAGCGCCAAATCTCTTCGATCGTTTAACGATCGTTCCACTATCCCATTGTCGGAACGATGCGCGGGTCCGCCTCGGTCACGTTCGTGTCAGCACGATGGTGAGGCGATAGCCGATCCCGGTCGCTCTGCCGATCACCCCTTGATGAGTGACCGGAGGAAACGGCCGAGCTCGGGGGCGGTGGAATCGACCCGCTGTGGACCGTCACGGAAGGTTCCGAACCCGAAAACGGCATAGTCCGTGGTCGTGTCGCCGAAGCCCGGCCGGCAGGTGGGCAGGGACGGGGCGTGATCGCCATAGACGCATAGGATCGCATCGCGCCCCTCGAGGCCGGCGATCAGGGTCTCCATGGCCCGGGCGGTATGGGCGACGTGGTGGAGATACTGCGCCAGCGGATCGTCGATGCCGTCGAGCCGGCCGGGCTTCCACGGCCCATGGTTCTCCATGGTCACGGCGAATACGAAGACGGGTGTCGTCGCTGCCTCGACCTCCGCGAGGATGCGCGCCGCCAGGGCCTCGTCGCCGATATACGGCCCAATGCGCGGGGCACCGGCAAAATCCTCCTCCATCACGAGGCGCGCGAAGCCGAACCGCCGCATCACCTCGGCACGATGGAAGAAATCGCGGTGGAAGGGATGCACGAAGACGGTCGCGTATCCCGCCCGCAACGCCCGCCGGGCGATGCTCGCCGGCTCGTCGCCGCCGTTGCTGAGATAGGGATCGTAGCGTCCGAATCCGAGGCTGTCGGGCTCTCTTCCGGTGAGCACCGCATGTTCCGTCCGCATCGTATAGGCGCCGTGGGCCGGGACCGTCAGCCGGCCGTGGCGCGAGGCGCGGGTCCGGATCGTCTCCATGAGCGGCAGGGCCGGCCCGCCGAGCCGCGTCGGGTCGACGAAGGATTCGAGCTGGACGACGACGACCACTGGCGGCGGATGAGATTGGCCGAGGGAGGGGTCGTCGCCTGCCTCCGGCGGCGGTGGTTCGCGTCTCCAGCGCAGGGCATAGGCGATGATCGTGGCCGGCAGCCCATAGCGCGCGCAATCCGCATCGAGATCGGGCCGGGGAAACCGGGCCGCGAGCCACTGCGCCGGACGTCCGGTGCCAAGCGAAGAGGCCAGCCCGACCAGGAGGCATGGCAATCCGATGAGGGCGACGAGGGCGACGCTCGGCTCTTCTGGCAGCGCCGTGGACTCGATCCAGTACCACAGGGCGACCAAGGCGAGGCTCGCCCCGAGGGGGATGGCCATGTGCGGGTCTGTGAGCGGCCGCGTATAGTAGAGGTCTGGATGGCGCGGCACCTGCCGCAGCAGGGCGAAATCGCTGAAGACCAGCGGCTCGCCGATCACTGCCTGTTTCAACCGGCTGACGACGACGAGGATCGCGACGGTGAGAAGGCAGGAGAAGGCCGCGAGCCAGGGACGCCACGAGAAGCAGAACCAGAAAGCCGTGAGCAGCGCGTAGCCGGCAAGGCGCAGGGCCAATTCGGCGGGACGACGGCCGATGGGCCGGCGACCCGCACCGTCCCACGCCTCGATGGCGAGGGAGCCGATCAGTGCCATGGCGAGAGCGGCGGGGATCGTCATGCCTTGTCGCCACCTTTGCCGATCCCCCGCCGCGCCCGGATCAGGCGGACGATGGGGTTCAGCACGGCGTAGCGCAGGCGCATGACGATCTGTGCCCGGCGGCTGAGGGCGAGCTTCGATGGCGCCGCCGCTTCGCGGCTCTCGCTCAGCCGGTCGAGGAGCAGTTCGGGCGTGCACGGCTTCATCGCCACGGGGTCGAGATAGAGCGGGTAGACGAGGAGCGCGCCTGCCACGAGTTCGTCGAGGGCGAGCCGCCGCCCCTTGTCGGCGCCGGGCGCGAGGTCCTCGGTCAGCCCCCAGCCGGCGTAGAAGGGGCGGCCATGGACCGCCACGCTCAAGCCCCGGATCAGGGCCTCGAACCCTGCGAGCGAGGTCATCGTCTCCACATGGTGCGCCCGGTCGAGGAGATCGACGATGGAGAGGCCGGCCACGATCCTGTCGGCCAGGGCCAGAACTTCGGCCTCCGGGATCGCGCCCGGCCGGAACCCGGCCTCCACGTCGGGATGCGGCTTGTAGAGGAGGAAGTCCGTCGGATTGCGGGCGCGGGCCGCGCGCAGGAGTTCGAGATTCGAGCGGACATGCGGCGAGCCGTGCCGCACCGAGGCATCGTCCTCGACCTGGCCCGGCACCAGCACGATGCGCCGGTCCTCGGGCCAACCCGATGCGTCTCCGGACAGGCCGACATTGTATTTCGTCAGGCGCCGTTCCACCACGAGTCGGCGCAGGGCCGATGCCCGGGCCACGAGTTCGGGCGGAAAATCCTCGGTCTTGAGGATGCGCGAGAGGCGGCTTTCGGTGCGGGGATCGTAATAGATGCCGCTGTCGTCCACCACGATGGAGGCGCCCGGCTGCAGGCTCGCCCCGAGGCCGACCGAGCGTAGGAACCCATCCTCGATCCGCGCGAGGGGAATGCCCTGTTCCGCGCAGAGCGCCGGCAGTCGTTCAGGCATCCGCGTCGCCCAGGCGAGGATGCGGGCACGACTGGCCCTGGCCTTCGCCACGGCATCCTCGGCGTTCATGGCGTGGACGGGCTTGCCGGACGGGCCGCCGACGAAGACATCGAGGGCTGGCCGCTTCCAGCGCGAGATGCCGACGAGGACGGTGGGGCGGGAATTGTCCCGGAACCGGCCTTCCAGCCATGCCACCTTGTCGCGGCATTCCCCGAGCGAAATCGGTCTCCGCGTCCATGGGTCGAATGCGTGGATCCCGGCCTCTCCCCCGAACGGCGCGCCGTCGAGCGTCAGACGCAGGGTCGAAAGTCCCTTCGCCGGCGAATCGTAGGGGCTGAGCAGGGGGCCCGGTTCGACGGTGAGAATCGCGCGACCGGCAAGCCGCAGGATCGACGCCGTGAGGCCGCCCCGGCCCCAGACCACGCCGATCGTCCCCGGCGTCCAGACCCGGCCGAAACGGAGGCCTGTCACGGATTCGATCTCAGCCCGCAGGGCCCGGACGGGCCGGCTCGCGGTGAGTAGCGATCCTGTCGCTATCGATGCGGCCGAGGCAGGTGGCGTCGAAAGATGGGGCAACGGCAATCGCTGATCCGGTTCGGGAGGGGCACCCATACGACGATCCGCGCCCTCAGGCGATCCGATCTCGCCTCGCGACGGACCATCGGTGTCGGGGTTCGACGGGGTCGACAAGGCGCCTTGTTGCCGACACATCACGCCCCCAGGAATTCCATCGACGAGGCCGTGCTACGCAATTGCCGCGTTGCACCATTCGTGCAATGAGGGCGACGTACGTGCCCATTCGACACGCCCGCCTAGGGCGCAGGAGCAAGCACTTCCGCATGTTGCCGACACGCGTAGACATCACGCGCGAGAGGCCGGCGACCTTCCTGTTTCTGCAGGGGATCGCCTCGCCGTTCTTCGCCGATCTGGGTCAGGCGCTGCTCAAGCGCGGCCATCAGGTGCGACGTATCAATTTCTCCTCGGGCGACTGGCTGTTCTGGCGCCTCGGCTCGGACAATTATCGTGGCCCCCGCGAGGGCTGGGACGCCTACATCGCCGACTACATCGTCCAGCACGGCGTGACGGATATCGTCCTGTTCGGCGATTGCCGTCCTTATCATGTCGCCGCGCGCGAAGCAGCCGAGCCCTTCGGCATCCGCATCCATGTGTTCGAAGAAGGTTACCTGCGGCCGAACTGGATCACGTGTGAGCTCGGCGGCGTCAACGGCCATTCCTCGCTGCCCCGCTGTGCGGACGAGATCCGCGCCATCGCCCGCCGCCTGCCGCGGCCCGGTCGCGCGATGCCGGCGAGCGGCGACATGGCCCGCCGCAGCCTTTGGGACGTGGCCTACAACATCGCCAATATCGGGTTTCCCTACTTCTTCCCGCATTTCCGTAGCCATCGGCCGATTCATGTGGCGGCCGAATATGTGGGTTGGATCAAGAAGTTCGCCGGCCGGAGCCGCACGCGGCGCCAGGCACGGGAGCTCAACGAGATCTATGCGGCGCGCAAGGAGGAGTACTTCCTGCTGCCGCTGCAACTCGACAGCGACTATCAGATCCGTGTCCACTCGCCCTTCCTCGGGGTGGAAGGGTTCATGGATCGCGTCATCGCATCCTTTGCCGCCCATGCGTCCGAGAGCTCGAGACTGCTGATCAAGCTCCACCCGCTCGACAGTGGACTGGTGAACTGGCGCAAGCACGCCCGTAACTCCGCCCGGCGCCACGGTGTGGACGAGCGGCTCGATTTCATCGATGGCGGCGACCTGCCCAAGCTCATCGCCGGCAGCCGGGGCGTGGTGCTCGTGAACAGCACAGTCGGGATGCTGTCCCTCGAACTCGGACGTCCGACCGTCGCCGCGGGCGAGGCGATCTACAACCTGCCCGGCCTGACCCATCAGGGCGGCCTCGACACGTTCTGGACGAAGCCCGAAGCACCGGACATGGCGCTGATGGCGGATTTCCGCCGTGTCGTCCTTCACCGGACCCAGGTGAATGGCGGCTTCTTCTCCCGCCCGTCCATCGACCGGGCTGTGGCCGGCAGCGTCCTGCGGCTGGAATCCAGGCTTCCGGCCCCGGCCCTGGCGGCGGCACAGGCGATCCGCGAACGCTCGACGAGAACCCCAGAACTCGCTCCCGTCTACTGAGCGATCGCCGCGCCTCGGTTCATTCCGAGCAGGCCGCTGCGTCCCGTTATCGGTACGGCATGATCTCCTCCCAGAGCGGGTTCCCGTTTGCCGGAATGATGCTCTAGAACAGGCCCATGCCCGTCATCCTCATCACCGGTGCCTCGAGCGGTATCGGCGCGGCCCTTGCCCGGCATTACGCCGCGCCCGGCACACACCTCGTTCTCAATGCGCGCGGCATCGACAGGCTGAATGCCGTCGCCGCCGCGTGCCGCGATCTCGGCGCAACCGTGTCGATCCGTTCCCTCGACGTGCGCGACAGGCCGGCCGTGGCCGAATGGCTGCGCGAAACCCACGCGGCCGCGCCCCTCGATCTCGTCATCGTCAATGCCGGCATCAATGGCGGCCATCCCGGCGGAGAGATCGAGACCGAGGCGATGGCGTTCGAGACCGTGGACGTGAATCTCAACGGTGCCCTGAACGTCGCCCTGCCCTGCGTCACCCTGATGCTGGCGCGTGGCAGCGGCCAGATCGCCCTGGTCTCGTCGCTCGCCGCCTTCGCGCCCCTGCCCGACGCTCCGGCCTATAGCGGCACCAAGGCGGCACTGCTCGCGCATGGCCTGGCCTTGCGCGCCAAGCTCGCCCCCCGAGGCGTCAAGATGAACGTGGTGACGCCCGGCTATGTGAAGACCACCATGGGCGGGGATTACGAGGGCTGGCGCCCGATGGAGATGAGCGCCGAGGAGGCGGCCGCCCGTATCGCGCGCGGCCTCGCGCGCGATCTCGACATCATCGCCTTTCCCGAGCCCCTCGCCTCCCTGGCGCGCGGATCGGCCCTGCTGCCGGAGGGACTGCGCCGCCGCTCCATGCGCGGCTTCCGGTTCAAGGTCGGACGCAACAAACGATGACCCGCCCGCGCATCGCCCTGTTCGTGCTGGAGGCCCTGCCGAATGCCCGTGCCGTACGCCGGTTCGTGCGGGATCACGCCGAGGATATCGCTTTCGTCGGCCTGTCGAATGCCGAGCGTCCGAGTTCCGGCGGCTTAAGTGGTCAGGTCCGGCGACACCTCGCCCGCTCCGGCCCGGCTTTCCTGCCCTATCTCGCGGTGAATTTCGGCCTGCCCGATCTGCTGGCTCCGGCATCGGGGCTGCTGAGGCGGTTGACCGGGGCCGGAGACGCGACCACGGCGACGCCGCTCAAGGCGTTGTGCCGAACGCTCGGTATTCCGACCCTGCGGATCGACGACGTCAACGGACCGGACGCGGCCCGGGCCTTCGAGGCCCATGCTCCGGATCTCATCGTCGCGTTCCATTTCGACCAGATCTTTTCGGCCGCGACCCTGTCGCTGGCGCCGCTCGGGGGACTCAACCTCCATCCCGGCCTGCTGCCGCGCCATCGCGGGCCGGTTCCGACGATCCACGCTCTGGCGGAAGAGAATCCCGCCTTCGGAGTCACGATCCATCGCCTGACGCCCGCCATCGACGCGGGGGCGATCCTCGCGCAGGAAGCATCGGACCTGCCGTCCGGCACCACCGCCACCCGTGCCGCGATCCTGCTGCATGAGCGAGGGCGCATCCTGCTCGACCGGGTGCTGGACGAGATCGCATCCGACACGCTGAAGGAGGGGATCACGCCGGAGGCCCTGCCCTATTGCCACTTCCCGGACCGCGCGCTGCTCACGCGTCTGGCCAGCCAAGGGCGAAAGCTCATCGACAGCGCCGACTTGCGGGCTGCGCTGGGCGTGAATGCGAAGGCCTGAATACGTGTCGCAAACAGATCGCGCGGGCGGCTTCGCTGGACTGGTCGGCCGATAGGCTGCGCGACCTATCGAACGGCTGGAGAAACGGTCTCGAACGACCGCCATCGCCATTGGGCTACACCCGGGCCGGCACGGCGGTATCATGGCCTTGTTTCCAAACGAACATGGCCCGATCCAGAGGATCGAGCCATGTCGTTGACCGTCGAATTGGCTTGCCGGGGGCGCGGTGCGCTCCGGCGGGCGGTGACTTCAGAGGCCGCCGAACTTGTAGTTGAAGCCGGCCTTGATCAGGTTGCCCTCGGTGCTGAACCGCGAGGTGTAGGAACCGGTGGAGGGAGCGCCGAGGCCCGTGTTGTTCACCAGCACGTTGCGGCTGCCGAGATCGTAATGCAGGTACTCGGCCTTCAGCGTGATGGCGCTGGCGCCGATGAAGCTGCCGATGAAGTTGAACCGGTTGAGGAAGCTGTCGGTGGGGATCGCCCACTCGATGCCGCCGCCATAGGCGTAACCGGTCTCCATGTCGTTGTAGCGGCCGGCATAGGCCAGAGCGCCGGCGCCGTTGAAGAAGTTGGCGCCGTAATTGACGTTGCCATAGGCGAAACCGCCGGTGCCGTAGACCAGGACCGTGTCGAAAGCGTAGCCGATGCGGCCCTGGACGGTGCCGAGATAGTCGAGGCGCTGGCGCAGGTTAGCGGGATTGAGGGGGCCTCCCACAGTGCTGCTGGGGCCGAAATAGGCGTAGCTCTTGCTGATGTCCGTCCAAGTCACGTCGGCATTGACGCCGAGGACGAAGCCCGAACCGGGGGTGAGCTGGTAGTTGTAGCCGATGCCGCCACCGACATTGCCGATGCCGTCCTGCTCGGAGCGGAAGGTGCCGGGACGACGGTCCAGGCGCACGTTCTCGCGCGTGTTGAACTCGTTGCCGGTGGTGCGGATCGTCTGATTGTCGCTCCAGGCGTAGGAGCTATGGGTGCCGAGGTAGAAGCCGGTCCAGGTGAAGACCGGGACGGGCGAGAACACTGCCGGGGGAGCGGCGCGGCGCGGAAGGTCCGCGGCCGAAGCGGCGCCGGCCAGAAGAACGGAGGCGGTGCCGGCGAGAAGAAGCTTCGCGATCATGATGAGGATTGTCCGTGGGGGCTGACCTTGAGGTCAAATTAGCCCCTCCCCCACGGCTCGCCTATGACCCGCGAGCCACACCCTAACGTAGAAACGAGCGTCGTAGGCCGATCTCTATCGATACGGCGGCGGCCCCCCTCAGAAATTCCGTTCTGCGGAGCGAAAATCCGAAGACATCGAGATCGGTAACGTTTCGATCATCTTTGCTTCAACACTGGGCCTCCTGCCGAAATCGTGCCGGTCTATGCGAAGGTCGGGCGAAGTTCTGGAGGATGGCCTGGCAAGAACGATGCCGCTACCAGCTCGATCCGGTGCGGCATCGTTGCCTCGGCCTCTCGCCCGGCCATGGGCCGGCCATACGAAAACGGCCCGGTCTTGGACCGGGCCGCGTCGTCAGCGCGAGAACTTCTTGTACTTGATCTTCTTCGGCATGAGGGAATCGGCGCCGAGGCGGCGCTTCTTGTCCTCCTCGTAATCCGAGAAGTTGCCCTCGAACCATTCCACATGGCTCTCGCCCTCGAAGGCGAGGATGTGGGTCGCGATGCGGTTCAGGAACCAGCGATCGTGGCTGATGATCACGGCGCAGCCGGCATAATCCTCCAGCGCCTCTTCGAGCGCCCGCAGGGTCTCCATGTCGAGATCGTTGGTGGGCTCGTCGAGGAGCAGCACGTTGGCGCCGCCCTTTAGCGTGCGGGCCAGGTGCACGCGGTTACGCTCACCGCCCGACAGCGTGCCGACCTTCTTCTGCTGGTCGGAACCCTTGAAGGCGAAAGCCGCGCAATAGGCGCGGGAATTGATCTCGCGCTTGTTGAAATAGATGATGTCGTTGCCGCCCGAGACCTCCTGCCAGACCGTTGCGCCGGGATCGAGGGCGTCGCGCGACTGGTCGACATAGCCGAGATGCACGGTCTCTCCGACGGAGATGGTGCCGCCGTCGGGCTTCTCCTGGCCGGTGATCATCTTGAACAAGGTCGTCTTGCCGGCGCCGTTCGGCCCGATGACGCCGACGATGCCGCCGGGCGGCAGCTTGAACGACAGGTCCTCGATCAGCAGCCGGTCGCCGAACGCCTTGTTGAGGTGGTCGAACTCGATGACGTTGTTGCCGAGCCGCTCGTCGATGGGGATGACGATCTGGGCCGAAGCGTCGATCTTGTCGTTCTGCTTGGCCACCAGCTCGTCGTAGCGGGTGATGCGGGCCTTCGACTTCGACTGGCGCGCCTTGGGCGAGGCCGAGATCCATTCCTGCTCGCGGTTGATGGCGCGCTGGCGGGCCATGTCCTCGCGGCCTTCCTGGGCGAGGCGCTTCTGCTTCTGGATCAGCCAGGCCGAGTAGTTGCCCTCGTAGGGGTAGCCGCGGGTGCGGTCGAGCTCGAGGATCCAGCCGGTGACGTTGTCGAGGAAGTAGCGATCGTGGGTCACGATCAGGATCGCGCCGGGATATTGCTTCAGGTGGCCTTCGAGCCAGTTCACCGTCTCGGCGTCGAGATGGTTGGTGGGCTCGTCGAGGAGCAGCAGTTCCGGCTCCCAGAGCAGCAGCTTGCAGAGCGCCACGCGGCGGCGCTCGCCGCCCGACAGGGTGGCGACGGGCTGCTCGTCGCTGGGGCAGCCCAGCGCCTCCATGGCCTGATTGACCTTGGAATCGAGTTCCCACAGATCCTTGGCTTCGATCTGGTCCTGGAGGGCGGTCATCTCGTCCGCCGTCTCCTCGGAATAGTTCATGGCGAGTTCGTTGTAGCGGTCGAGCAGCGCCTGCTTCTCGGCGACGCCCTCCATCACGTTCTCGCGCACCGACTTGTTCGGATCGAGCTGCGGCTCCTGCGGGAGGTAGCCGACGCGGGCGCCCTGGGCGACGAAGCCCTCGCCGGTCCACTCGGTGTCGATGCCGGCCATGATCTTGAGCAGGGTCGACTTGCCCGAGCCGTTGATGCCGAGCACGCCGATCTTGGCGTCCGGATAGAACGACAGGTTGACGTTGTCTAAGATCTTCTTGCCGCCGGTATAGGTCTTGGTGAGACCCTTCATGTGGTAGATGAATTCGCGCGCCATGAGCGTCCGGTATCCTTGACTGTTGCGGGGCGGCTTGGCGCGGGGGCGCTGGATCGGCCGCCGGAAATGGCGTGGGTGGGCCTTGCCGCGGAGGTCGCGCGCCATGAAAAGCGGCGCGCGTTGCTCCGGTCTGCCCGGGCCGTCCCGCGTGCGGCGGCGTCGAACGGCGGCGAGCCGTCCTCGAAACCGCACCGCGTCGGACGATGGCTGGAAGTATCAGGGCGACGGGTCAGCGGCAAGAACGGGTATGCTGCGCGAGCGGGCGAAGGCCGGTCTTTCCGAGCCCGCCCCGTCGTCGGATCACGCGAACGGGTTCTCGACCGTCCGGGAGTTCGATGCGGCGCGCGGCGCCTCGTCCGGCAGGTCGCTGGCTTCGAGCGCGGCCACGATCGCGTCGGCGACCGCCTTGAGCTTGCGTGCGCGATCCAGTCCCATCCTGTCGCGCGGCAGGTCGAGGCTGCCGTGAACGGCGATCGACCCCGACCCGTTCTCCACGGAGAGCCCCCCGATGGTCTCCACGGTGGCGTCGTCCGCGAAGGGCGTGAAGGTCGGGGGAGTCGCCTCCGTCTCGGCCGTCGTCTTCATGTCCGTCTTCCCCGCATCGTCAGAAGATCGACCTCAGCACCTCGCGGAGGAGGCGCCGCGCGATGCGGTGAAGCGCTGCGAGCGCCCATTCGCCGAATCCCGGTTCCTCGCGCATGCGCCCTTTTGGACGCTCGCCGGCCGTGTCGCCCCTGGAATAGGTGCGCGGCTCGGGCAGGTCCATCGCCGTCGCGACGAGGCCGGGAAAGACGTCGATGCCCGACAGGGTGGTCAGTTCGCCGAGGGGGACCGACCGCCATTCGGCATCGGCCCGGTTCGCCGCGAGATAGGCCGCCGCCTCCCTCCGCGCGGGATCGTAGACCGCCTTGAAAAGGGAGGTGGGCACGAGGACGCGGCCGTCGAGGGAATCGATGGTGCTGCCCGCATAGATCGTCCCGGTGACCACGAAGAGGCGCCCGCGCGCGACCGCGAGGCGGCGGACGCTCTCCTCGATCGCCGCCCACAGGCCCCGGTTCAGGGTACGATCCTGGGGCACGACATTGGCGAGACTGAACGATTCGGCCTGCGCCGCCGCGCTCGGCATATCTCCGGCCGGCGCCATGTGGCCTCGGTCGAACCCGCTCCGGACGTAATCGTCGAGCCGGGCGCGGACGGAATTCGGCAGGCGGTCCTCCTCGTGGAAGGAATCCGTCCGGTCGACGGTCCGCGCTTTGGCGACGCTCGCCCGCGTCAGGAGTTCGGAAGCGTAGACGGGGGTGCGCGACACGCCCGAATGCAGCACCGCGAAGGCTTCGTAGCAAAGGCTCGTCGTCTCGCGGGCGAGCTTACGGTTGACGAGAACCGGCTCCTGTCCGTTCGCGAAGATCGAGGCGCAGGCAAACCCCGCCTCGCCCTCGCTCGCCGGCCACGCCAGCCCGACGAGGAGGAGGCATGCCGCAGCCGAGCGCCGCCCGTTCCGCCGAACCGGAATGCTCAATGGCAGATCCGCACCTTGCGCGTGCCCGAGGGCGTCGGCCGCCAGCGATAGGCGCAGGGCCGGCCGAGTGTGCCGCCGAACGGCTCGACCCGGCGGTCGGGTTGCTGCGACGAGCCTGGATTCCGGCAGCCGTCGAGCCTGTCGCAGGGCAGCTTCAATTCGAGGACGGGCGCCGGGATCGAGAGCGGCGAGGCCACTAAGGGTTCAGGACAAAGCGTCACACAGGCCAGGAGCCCCATCGACAGTAGTGCGGACAGGCGGCGAAAGCAGTTCATCTCGGCTCGCAGCGAAGTCGTCGATGGCGGAAAAGCCATTCTTCGACATTGATCGATCGGCCGCAAATCCTTAACTCCCGTGGCCGTTCGAACGCTCAAAAGCTTGGGAAGCGGTCAGCGGCTCTGCAACGTCGGCGTGGTATTGACCGATAGTGGCGTTATAGTGCGCGACGACCTCGCGGCGCGGAACGTTGTCATCACCAGGATCGTCGGCCCCTGCCCGAAGCCGATAGCGGCAGGTGGGGCGCCCTGTCGATCCGATATCAGATTCAAAGAAGTGAGTGAGCCATTGTCACGGATAGAAACCTCGATCCTCGACGGGCTTGACGAGACGTCTGCTCTTCGCGCGCTTCCCGAGAGCCAGCTTCAGGCGGTGGCGGACGCTGTGCGTCAGGAGATGATCGACGCGGTGTCGGT